>JAIMBL010000107.1 GCA_023511615.1 Leptolyngbyaceae cyanobacterium HOT.MB2.61 | reverse complement strand
TCATGGGTTTCATGGAGAATGGAATTACACAATTTCGCCACAAAAGAAGTTGTAAAAGTTATTCCTTTACAGATCCTAACCGATCGTGTAACTACTCAGCTAAAAAGATAAGGTTGATTTTTGCCTCTGTGCAAAAAGATGAGTAAAGTATGGTTAAAGCGAGTTGAACCCGGAGTCAGCGATTGCATCAGCGACCTGTGCAAGCCAAGATCAGCCGAGAAGAGATCCGTGCGGTATACGCGCAGGGAGAGGACGCAGTGATTGCGTTGGTCGAAGGGTTGCTCAAGCGGATAGAGGAGTTGGAATTGCTGGAATTGCGGGTCGAAGCATTAGAGAATCAGTTGAGCAAAAATAGCCGCAACAGCAGCAAACCGCCATCGGGAGATGGGTTTGGCAAGCGCACGCGCAGCTTACGCAGCAAAAGTGAGCGTCCCAGTGGTGGGCAAGCAGAGCATCGTGGTCATACGTTGGAATGGAGTGATGCAGTGGATTGGGTCGTAGAGCATCCGGTTAACCAGTGCCAGGGATGCGGAGCATCCTTGCAGGATGAACCTGTGGAGCGGATGATGACTCGTCAGGTGCAGGATTTACCGTGCTTGCGATTGGAAGTAAGTGAGCATCAAGCAGAAGTGAAAATTTGTCCAGTTTGCGGGGCGGAAACTCAAGGACGATTTCCAGATGAAGTTTCCCATGCGGTGCAGTACGGTGCTGTGCTCAAAGGGGTGATAGTGTATCTGATGGAGGGCAACTGTTGCCGTCCAATCGCACGGTGGCGGCACTCGATGAGTGGTTTGGGGCACCCGTGTCGGAAGGAACGCTGTACAACGCCAGGGAGCAGTGCGTTAAGGCGATTGAACCGATTACCACTGCGATTGCCACTGCCTTACAGCAAGCAACGGTGGAGCACTTTGATGAGACTGGGATGCGCGTCAATGGCAAGTTGTGGTGGCTGCATGTGGCTTGCACCAATGGCTTAACCTACTATTTTGTCCATCCCAAACGAGGCAAAGCCGCCATCGACGAAATGGACATCTTGCCCCAATTTCAGGGCAAAGCGGTGCATGATAGCTGGGTCAGCTATGGCAACTATCAGGGCTGTACGCATTATTTGTGCAATGCTCATCATCTGCGGGAGTTGACCTTTATCTTCGAGCGCTATGAGCAACCCTGGGCATTCCAGATGCTGCTATTGTTAGGCACGATTAAGTATCAAGTCGATTTAGCCAAAGCTCAGGGGCAACACGCTCTCGCCCCAGAGTGGGTCTTAGCATTTGAGCATCGCTACCAAGCTGTGCTTGATCAAGGGTTCGCGGCCAATCCCCCGCCGCTACCCACCGAGGGCAAACCGAAACGGGGACGAGTCGAACAATCACCGCCCCGTAATTTACTCAATCGTTTGGAGCACAATCAAGCAGCGGTGCTGGGCTTCATGCACGATTTTGCTGTCCCGTTTGATAACAATCAAGCCGAGCGGGATTTACGCATGATGAAACTGAAGCAAAAAATCTCCGGTGGGTTTGCTCGACCGAAGGCGCAAAGATGTTCTGTCGCATTCGCGGCTATCTGTCTACCTTGAGAAAGCAAGGGATTCCAGTTCTCGATGCGCTTGTGAGTTTGTTTATGGGCAATCCTGTGTTCCCTGAACTCAAGGCTGAGTAGTTACAATGGCACTGAAATAAGCTACATCTGCCTGTGCCTCATATATAGCGGTAGTCATTGTAGTTAGCACCGGGTGCAGGGGTGGAACTCCTGGCTGGTGGCGAAGCCCTCACTCCCTCTCTAATTCCAATGTCCCAACGCGCCTGCGTAAAGCTATATAACGAGGATATAGGGCATTGGCTTTTTCAACCATAGCTCCAGGTCTAACCATTTGAGCAGAAACAGAATTCCCCTGTTACTACTCAAAATCACAGTACTCTTGCTAACAGCACTCCTGCTAAAAGAGCAAAACCCACAAAGATAGCTCCAGCAACATACGACCAATCCAATTGTTGTTGGACAACTGCATTGCGTTCCTGTTCAACTTGCAAGCGCTGTTTTAACTCAAGATTTAGTTTCTCCTCTACTGCAAGCCGCTGTTTCAACTCGGTATTGAGTTTTTCCTCAACTAGTTTGCGTCGTTCTTGCTCGCGCTCCAGTTCTTCGAGGAGTCCGGTCTTGTAATGGTTGCGAATGAAGCTGACCAGGTAATCGTGAACCAACTGGTATAGGCTGGCAGGCATTTCTGGGATTTCGAAGGCAAGGCCGGAGCCAACGAGAACCTCCAGAACCAGGTCGAGCTTGGCAATGTCGTGAGTCATGCCCAGGTCAACCAGGTCAGCTTCCAGGTCTTCCTTGGTTTTGAGCGGGCGGGTGCCATTTTCGTTGGTGAGTAAGAACAGCACAATGCGGGCAACATCTTCGTTTTCCGGTCCACAGTCGTGGACAACGGATTCCAGAGATCGCTCCACCAGCTTCTCCTTAGGCCCCTTCTGCCGATACTCCGCCAGGGTGTTAATGCCCTCTGCCTGGAGTTGGGCACCCACGACCTGGAGTTCGATCGGGCGGACCTCGTTAGTTCCGGTTGCCAGGTCATGCACTAATGCGTCAATCAGTTCATCCTCCATATAGAACTGAGCGCGATCGCTCAAACTCTTGATCACCGATCTGGCATCTTTTGGGCTGAAGTCACCCAGGGGATAGCGGATCTCTTTGCTAAGAATGTCGTTGTTGATGATGTCTAGATTGGTGAGGCGCTGAAACTCCAGCAGGTAATGGAGGTAGTCTTCGCGCAGGCAAAGGATGACTTTGACGTAGGGCAGGTTGATGCAATCGCTCAGGAAGTTGTAGAAGGGGAGGCGCTGTGGGATCGTTTCGTAGACAAAGAAGAATTCCTCAAACTGGTCGAAGATGAGAACAGGCAGGAGGGGAGGAAATTGGGTAGTGAGGGATTGGAGGGTGGTAGTGAGGGGGGGAAAGGGGGAGGGGGGAGACGGGTGGTTGAGTTTTGAGTTCTGAATTCTGAGTTCTGAATTGTGTGGGTGAGGAGTGGAATTTTGTAGTTGATTGCCAGAAGTAGGTGATTGAAGGTTTGAGGTTTGTGGTTGATTCTCTGAGGTTGGCTGCTGATTGTCTGAGGTTGGTAACTGGTTTTCTGAGGCTGGTGGTTGATTTTCAGCCCTGATTGCTTCTAGCTTATTTGCCAGGGCAGTTTGCCAATCGTTGTAAACATTGAGCAGGATGGGGAGAGCAACGCGATCGCCAATTACCCGCTCCTTCAATGCGGGAATCAGACCAGCACTGACGATGGAACTTTTGCCAACCCCAGAGGGGCCATGAATGACAGTGAGCTTATAGTCATTGCGTCCCAGGCGAGCAATGAGGCGATTTACATCCTGCTGACGACCGGAGGCAGCAATCTCCTGAGCCAGAAGCATTTCGGTATCAATCGAATGGGGGAGGACAAGGGGCTGTTGAGCTTCCAGCCGCAGGGCACCAACAAAGGCACGGAATCCATATTGTTGCTCCAGCGAGCGCTGCAACTGCTTGGTACGAAACGCTTCTAGATAGCGCCTGTCGTCGTAGTAAAAGTGCCGCAGAGTTTCCAGGATCTGGATGTAAAGCAGGGGATCGTTTCTGGGAAACGTATGATCTCTCGCTTCTTCCAGGTGAGCGATCGCCGCTACTCGCTGCCCCAGGTGGGCTTCTGCTTTAGCCAGCAACAGCAGATACCAACTGGAATGGTAACGATTTGCAATTTCCAGGCTGGTTTCCAAGTGAGGATAGGGTTGATCGTGTTCTGCCAGGATGTCTTCCGCCGCCTCCAGCAACCGCCTTGCCGCTTCCAGATGGTGTTTTGCCTCTGCCCAATGGGTGCGAGCGATCGCCACCTCTGCCAGAAAGCCGTGATCCCGTGCCTGCCGCACCAGGTCTTTGTAAAGCTTGTGGAGGACGAGTGCCTTTTTCGCCAAATCCTCCAGTTCATCCCACAGCCCCAGCTTTTGCAACACCTCCGCTTCGGCAGTGATGAACTTGGCAATCAGATCCTGTCGGTTGATATGCTCAAACAGCTCACGGCTTTGCTGAAAATAATTACGGGCATTGCGGCAGGCAGCCTGGTAAATAGCTCGTTGCAAAACTGCGTTTGATCGCCAGAGCAAGCCCAGGTAGACCAAAACGCAGGCTGCCCGTTCCGTAAAGGGTGCAGGATGGAGGGTGTAGGGGATGGGAGGGTAGAGGGGTGGGATAGAGGGGGTGGGGGGGTGGGGAATGAAGTTTTGAGTTCTCAATTCTGATACGAATTCACTGCCCATTTTGCTTTGCCAGAACTCTAGACTACGTTCGTAGTACTGACGGGCGGTTTCCAGTTCAGTCTGGGAGTGGGCTTCCTGTCCCAGAAGAAAGTCAATGCTGGCACGGAGAGAGGGATCGAGGGTGTAACCGCTGCGAATGATTCGGTTGAGGGCAAATTCAAGTTCAGTACGGTGGAGGGAGTTGGTGGGAGGAGCCGCAGCCCAGTTGGGCGGAAACTGCTCATCACCAGAGTTGAGAATATCGGCAAACAGTTGGTTTGTGTGGTTTCGCAGGGAATCGATGAGATCGACGATCGCCATCTCAAAATCAATCACGGAGTTACCAGCCCAACTTTTGAAATCTGGTGCCAGACGATTAAGCTTTTGCAGCACCCAATCATTTACCCACAGTACCAGCGGACATTTCAGATGTTTGGGGAACTCATCCCGCACCTGGTTAGCGGAGATTAGAACTGAATCAAGGGCGGTGACAGATTCTAAGCCAAGGATGAAGAGGGCGGCGGCGGGGAAGAGGGGGGGAGAAGGGGAGGAGTTTTGAGTTGTGAATGAAGACAACGGGTCGCGGGCAACAGGCGACCAGCATGCCTCCCGCCTCTTACCCCCCAACTCCTCGCCTTCTAACTCCTTCTGAATGGTTGTAAACAGCGTCTTTGCCGATTCTGGTAGGGTAATAGTTTGAACCGGGACTGGACAGATTTCCTGCAAGCCCTGGATCAGGCGATCGCGCAGACTTCTGTAGTTGCAACGAACCAGAATTAGAGAGAACTGACCCTGGGAAAACTGAATAGCGCGTGACAATGCGTTGAGTGATCGCTCATTCTCAGCTCGAACATGCTCAGCCTCACGGGTTAGATCAGGGTCAGAGTTGGACATGGATGCGATCGCGATCCATTTTCAAGAACTAAAGAATGCCTTCTGACTTGATCGTAGTTACCATCAAGTTGTGTTGTCTCAAATTAAGCTCTAAATGACCTAAAAATTTACTCGAATATTCTGTAACTGGTCATCCCGGTTCACCGTAATCACAACCGAATTGGGCCGCCGATTTAAAAACTCTTGCAGTTGATTAAATCCTCCAATTTGCATACCGTCTAATGCAACCAGGCGATCCCCTGCTCTAATGCCTGCCGTTTCAGCCAGTGAGCCATTCTCAACATTTTGAATTTCCAGCGTCACCTTATCAATCATGACACCCAGACGAGAGCCAGAGGATGAATTTGGTGGAGCTTGAGGAGGACGCATACCGAACTCAAATGGCTCCGTAGGAACAGGGTGGGAATCATAGGGTAATCCTGGAGACCGTTCCATCATGGGCGGTCGATCCATCGGGAAGGCTGGAACTGGGTAAGGCTCACTATAGGAAGGGCGAAATGGTTCTGGTTGACGCGGAACAGGGCGTGAGCCGTAAAAGTTTCCTCCCCTCGAACTATTCCGTTGGATAAAGTTTTTCGCAACCTCAATATTGGTCGCAAAACTAATCCCACTGTTGACGCCCGATCTGGACTGCCAGATTGCCTTATTCACCCCAATCATTTCACCCTGTTGATTCAGCAAGGGGCCACCCGAATTTCCAGGTTGTAGGACCAGGGCAGATTGCAAATCTCCATTGCGTCGAACAGTCGTTAGCTTGCCCCGTGTCAAAACACCGGGACGGGCAAACGGGCTACCAATCGCACAAACAGGTTGTCCGGTTCTGATATCGGAAGCACTTCCCATGCTGATCGCTGGCAGCCGCTCCTGAGTTTCCAGCCTGACCAGGGCCAGATCGTTTACGGGGTCAGCCGCAATCACCCGTCCCTGGTAGTGCTTACCGGCGATCGTCTTAACTCCTATCCACCCACCCCTTGCGGGTCTAATCACATGGTTATTGGTAATTACCAATCCTTCAGGACTGACAATACTGCCAGAACCAAACGCCGGACCCGCATGAATAGTAACCACGGCAGGACCAGCCACTTTACAGTCTCCCCCGATGAGACGGGAACCCCCATTCTGGTTGCTGGTGGCTATATCGGGTTGTAAGGCATATTCGTCTTGCCATTCACTACCAATCCCTCTTAAACCTTCAGCAAGTCGGGGCAACTCCTCGTTCGAGGGAATTGCCGACGCAATGGTGCGGGCAACTAGGATCAAAGAACCAGCTAAAAACCAGGACAGAAGTTTCATAGAAATCCAGAACTGGATGCTAGAAATGATGAGACTTGAGCGCGAGAAATAGGTGATCGCGGACGGAGTACACCCAGACTTGAAAAGTGATTAAGAAGAAGTAATCAGGAAAACATTTGTCAGCCAGTACAGCCAGTACTAGCATGCTGACTAGTGCTAATGTACCATACACCTATCTCAGGTCTATTATGCACCATAACTGAAGGAATGCGGTATAAGGTTTGTAGCCTACAGAATTGAGGGAGTTGGAGGTTCTCCCAGCTTGCCGGTGAAAGAGTCGCTTATGCTACTCTTTCATCTCAAACAAAATCCCTGAAATATTGATTTTGTTTTGGTGATAAGCCTTGCCTATCACCAAACTCTCAGGAGAGCCGGATAGTCTTGTTATTACCTGCTTATCGGTAAATCCTGTACTCAATAACATTAAGTGTATGGCCGCTGAGATTGAGTTGGGTATACTCCCGGTAGGGTTTCCCTTTAAGGCTTTCAGGTATTCTTTGACTGGGAGTATTACGTTTATCAACTGGATAGAGGAGGTACTGATATTCAATTATTTCATCGACCCAGGCTTTCAAACAGTGAATGGCTTCTCTACCATAGCCATGACCATGGGCTGCTTTCTTAGTCCAAATCCCTAGTTCTGGAGTTTCTGTGTTAATTCGGTGAATACCACAAACACCTAAAAATTCTAAATTGTCTTTTTTCAAGATAACAAAGGTGAAATCGGTGCCATTTTTTGATGCCGCATTGCATCCCGAATAAACTGCATGGTTTCATTGATGCTTTCGGCAGGTTTTGGGTGCATAAACTGAGTAATCTCAGCCGTAAATTCTTGAAAAATGACTTCGGCATAATCCATTGAAATTGGTTCAAGGATTAATCTTGAGCTTTCTAATTTCAATCGTTTCACACTTTCCATTAGATAGATTTTAATCCTCGAGTTAAAGGAAATTCTTGCTTACTAATCTGATATAGCAGTCCTAAATGATTTGTGAAGAGAAAGGGCTTTGTGAAGGGAAAGGGCTTTGTGAAGAGGATTCCTGTGGAATCCCTTTTCACAATCCAGATAGGATCGCTATATTGTCCGAGAATAGATAGACTCGACACTTCAAGGACATGAATCTTGTTTTATTACTGGCTGCGATCGCCGTTGCGTTTTTGATTTTTACCCTATTGATTAAAGTACTGCGAGCCGCATTAGCACAGCCCTGGCGATCGCCCTAATTGTCCTTATTTTGCTTGCCCTAGGCATTGGTCCCACTCAACTTTGGGAGGAGCTAACCCAGTTATTTCAATCTCTATGGAAGCTCGTCGGAAAATAGGGGTTGGAGGGAGAGGAAGCTTTGAGGGTTGAGTTTTGGTGGAGGTGATAGGGGACAGGGGGCAGGCGATAGGCAAGGCTAACTCAAAAAAACTTTCATAGCACCTGGCCCCCAGTCCCTAATCCCTTTCTATCCTCCCCCTGCTCAAACTCAATGGCTGGCAGTCAATTTCAGCAAAGCATCTTTTAAACCAGGCGGTAGTTGGCGTAAAATCTTACCCCGTTCCTGCTCTACAGGTACCAGCGTGACATGGGCGGTCACAAATAAATCCTGCCCATCGGGCGATCGAATTTCGTAGTCTACCGGAATGCGAACTCCCGCTATCTTCGCAATGCGCGTTTTGACAATTGCTGTCATCCCCATCAAAACTGGCTGACGATAGCGGATAGAAAGCTCAACTACCCGCAGTTCACACCCCAGAGCAACCAGCTTTGCATAATCAACTCCAATCGAGCGCAAGCACTCAACCCGCGCCTCTTCCATCCAGGCCACATAGGAACCATGCCAGACAACCCCGCCATAATCCGTGTGGTGGGGGTGGGCTGTGACAGGATACTCAAACCAGTTATCAGAAGAAACCTGGAGCGCGTTTTGAATGGCAACGGTGGGTAGCAGTTGGGGAGGATTCGTAGGTTTGTCTGTCATGCAATCGGTAGCTTAAAGAAGGTAAGACTTGAGATTAAGTTTGACACCAGGGTTTCCTTTGTTTAGGAGACTGAGTACTCATACTTAGGTTATGTTTTGAGCAACCTATTAAAAGCGGAATCAATTGATACAAATTAAAAGCGGAATCAACTGATACAAATTGGTTCGAATAATAGAGTGAAATACCTATCCCAGGCCGTTCTTAGCAAAGAAATGTAACAAAACCCTTTATGATTTGCTTTTCTAAACTCAATCTTCAAATTAGATAATCGATGTGGAAAAATTGATACTTCTTTACAACTTTAAGAGCAATTTATTAGGTCTGGAAACATGAATAACAGGTTTCATTAAAAGTATAATTGCTTATTAGGAATATTGACTGGAGGGATTTTGCCAACGATTGCGATCGCCATTGCCCTTCAGCGAATAATTGAATACGCAGGTCAACAAGATTCAACTGGATTTAAGAGGCAAAGCAATGATAGAGAAAATTCTTCTGGCTGACTCCGGCACTGGACACTCCGAAGAGATGCTCAAAGCCTTGATGGAAATTCCCTCCATTCAACGGGCCAAAGTAACCGTCTTGCACGTCGTTCCACCCCAGGTAACCTCCGACGCCATGACCGAGAAATGGGAAGCGGGTGGGCGACTTCTAGCCAACGCTATCCAGTCCCTCAAACTTGACCCCAACCATGTGAATGGTGTGCTGCGTCAAGGCGAACCCAAAGATGTGGTACTCAAAGTCGCAGACGAAATCGATGCCGACCTGATCATCATGGGATCGCGGGGGCTGGCACGCATTGTTTCCATCCTGGAAAATTCTGTTAGTCAATATGTGTTTCAACTATCTTCCCGCCCCATGCTGTTGGTTAAAGACGATATCTACGTCAAGCGGATTAACCGGATCATGGTGGCGATGGATAAGTCAGACTCCGCTAAACAGTGTCTCAAGCTGGCCCTTTTCATGCTGCGAGATATTAAAGGTGGACAGTTGATTCTGGTTCATGTTGATCCAGACCAGAGCAACAAGCATAGAGAACTCACGGGGGCCGAGGCAGAACGTGACCCGGTACTATCGGCGGCAGTGACCGAAGCAAAACGGGCGGGGGTAAACTACCGCTGTATCACCAGTTCGGGCAGACCCGGAGAAGAAATTTGTCGCATTGCTGAAGAGATGAATGTGGATCTGCTGATGCTGGGCTCTCCTGATCGCCGTCCCTCCATTGCCAAAGTCCTGCCTGATCTGGATCGACTGCTGGGTACTTCCCTGTCTGATTACGTCCGGGTTCACGCAAATTGTCCCGTCCTCCTGGCTCGTACACCGGCAGCGTAGAAAAGGGTAGATGGGTGGATGGGTGGACAGGGGTAGGAACTGGGGCCAGGGACTATGAAAGCTTTGAGTCTTGAGTTTTGAGTTGGCTCTGCCTGTCGCCTGCCCCCTGTCACCTGTCGCCTCTCTAACAACCAACCACCAACCACTAACAGTTCTCTCAACCCCTCAATTCTTCCAGGTTATTTCACACCGGGTTGTAAGGAATTGGTGCTATCTTGGTTTCAATGAGTGACTTAGAGTGGTGTTATCAAGTCCTGGAACTTAAGCCTGGCGCATCTCTGGAGGAGGTGAACCAGGCATATAAGGATCTGGTTTTTATATGGCACCCGGACCGCATCCCCAAGGATAATCCTCGGCTGCTGCAAAAAGCTCAGGAAAAGCTGAAAGACCTGAATTCGGCCCGCGATCGCCTGCGGGCCCACCGTTCTGGCAACCCATCGCAGAACGGTCACTCCACCCGCTATCACTATTACAAACCTTATCCCCGCCCTCACGAGTCTTACCAGTCATCCAGTTCGGCTCAGCATGCCTCTGCTACCAATCGTCAAACTGAACCCCAGACCCGCACCTATTCTCAGACCTATACCCAGGCACAGAAGCCGCCCCACTATCAAACTCAGGCTTCTCACCAGTCAGGGGCTTCGACCAACTTTAATCACCACACGTCGCCCCACTCTTCTACAAACAGTCGTCATCCGGACCTGAGTGGCGTCGATTTGAGTGGGCAAAATTTGTGTGAGAAAGACCTTTCTGGCAGAAATCTGAGTAATGCCAACTTAAGTAATGCCAACCTGAGTGACGCTTTTCTGCACCACGTCAACCTGAGCGGGGCAAATCTGCAACGAGCCAACCTGTTTCGGGCGAACTTGCTTCAGGCCAACCTGCGCCAGGCGAACTTAAGGGATTGCAATCTGATTGGTGCCGACCTCAGCGGGGCTGACCTGAGCAGAGCCGACCTGACAGGGGCCCAGATTGGTTATCCCAATCGCGTCATGGTCAAGCTGACGGGAGCCAATCTGTCGGGGACGATCATGCCTGACGGTACTGTGCATGAGTAATCCCCTCTCACGGAACTCATAGGGGTCATTCTTAAGATTCTGGATATGCTACTGCAAACCGCGCCTCTGTATGCAAACATTCCCATTATGCACCTGTTGGAAGCATATGCCCAACAGTTCGATTTGGTCATACCATTATCGATTTCACGCACGGAGGAACCGGACAGGATAGGGAAGATTGCTCAGGAGCACTTTGTCAGCGTACATCAGTGGGCCAAGACTATAAATCGCCTATGAAATCGCCTATGCTTCCTCAGTTGCCGTTTCTTCAGTCGCTGGCTTCTCAACAGTTTCAGAAGTTGCCTCTTCCGTTTCCGGTGCTGGCTCTTCTGCCGGTGGTTTAGGCTTTTCGGGTTTGGGGCCTCGCATCAAAGCAGGGTTAATTGCCTGCTTCGGTTCTTCCTTTTCACCTCTGCGGGCACCCTTTTTACCTTTGCCTTTGCCATGATCGCGATCTCGATTGCCACTACGCGACTGCCTTGATGGCTCGGGACTGGGACGACTCTCACCTTCACCAGCCGCTGCCTTTGCCTGGCGCTCAGACTTTTTAATGGGACGCTCTACCATTGTTAAGACCTGTTAACTGTCTTTATCCTATCGCAGAAAGGGAAGGGGAAAGGAGGAGTGAGAGAGTGGAGGGGGAAGAAAGTGATGGGGTGCAAGGGTTCACTTCAAGGTGATGGGCTGAGGAGGTGAGAGGATAGAAAACTTTCCCTCACTCCTGGCCCAAATGTACCTGTAGCGATCGCCGCATTACGTCTACTGGGACATCCTGTTGCAGCCAGATTTGCAGGGCGGCAGCTCCTTGCTGGACGAGCATTTCTAAGCCATCAAGGGCGATCGCACCCTTTTCTTTAGCTTGTTGCAGAAATCGGGTCGGATTGGGGGTGTAGATGAGGTCATAGGCGATGAGGTGGGGGGGCAGTAAATCTACTTCTACGGGACTGAGGGGCGATCGCTCCACTTGAGGAGCCATCCCAACGGGCGTAGTATTAACCAGCAAATTCGCATCGGGTAGTAGTTCTGGTAAGTTCTTCCAGGTATGAACTTTCAGATTGACGCCAAGGGGAGAATTCATCCAGCTTTTCAAAAATTCCTCTAACTTCTCTCCATCCCGTCCAACCACATGAATTTCAGCGCACCCCAACTCCTGGCAGCCAGCCACCACAGCCCTTGATGCTCCTCCATTGCCCAGGATCACGGCTATCACGTTGGACCAATCTCGCTCTAGTTCTTTCAATGGGGCCAGAAATCCTTCGACATCCGTATTGGTGCCACTCCAACCTGCTTCGGTACGCCAAACCGTATTGACTGCACCAACGGCTGTTGCTACATCCGTCACCTCTGAAAGCAGTGGCAGAATCGTCTGTTTATGAGGAATCGTAACGCTGAAACCCTGCAAACCAATGGCAGCAAAACCAGCCACGGCCAGCTTTAAATCTTCTGGGCGGACGGGAAACGGCAGATAGACATAGTCCACTCCCAGCCGGGCAATGGCCGCATTATGCATCACAGGCGACAGAGAATGTTCGACTGGATAGCCAATGACACCCAAAAGTTTCGTTTTGCCGGTGATCACGAGTTGTTAGGGGAGAGGAGTGAAGAGTGAGGGAGTAAATGGAGAATGGGGGATAGAGTGGGAGGGTATTGCTACAGACAGCAGAATACTTGAAATATCCTCTCAGATAATAGGTTCGGTTTTTGCTGGACCAGTTTCAGGGGAAGGTGGCTCTGCCTCATCGAAAGCGTTGTCGACGTCGGATAGGGAAAGTTCAAGATCTAGAGAGTTGGTTTCAGTTAAGGTTACAGTCGGTTTAACGGGTTCAACTGGAGGATCTGGTTCAGAACGTACCCGCCGAATGGGTAAGTTAGCGATAAGGGCGGTTGTTCGCTGGTTGCTTTCTAGTGAAAACTCCATCGCCTGCGTATCCAGTTCAACATAGCGGGAAACAACAGCAAGAATTTCCTTCCGCATGGCTTCCAGCGCTTCTGGTGTGATATCGGTGCGATCGTGGGCCAAAACCAGCTTGAGGCGGTTTTTTACTTGCTGGCGGCTGCTGTCACCAGAGCGGGAAAACAGGCGTTCGAGAAGTTCAAGCAACATGGGGCAGGTGAAGTGAGGGGTTAGGGATTAGGGGCTAAGGGGGTTGTTAGTTGTTGGTTGTTAGTGGTTAGAGGTGGGGTAAAGATAAGGGTTGAATGAGTAGGGTAGTGCCTCCGTAGTTACCTCGCAGGTGAAAAAGGGGAGTTACAAGTTAGGCGGGGAGGGGCAGAGCAAAAAATCGCATGGGGCTTTTATATGCAAAGGTTGTCGGCTCAACCTTTAGAAAAGTTTTGTATTCAGCACTTTTTTAAGTTTGGAGAAGAATCCATCGTGGGTTGGGGTGAGATCTAAAAACTCGACTTTTTCGCCTTCCAGCCGCCGGGCAATATTGTCGAAGGCATTGCCTGCCATTGATGGGGTTTCCGACAGAACTAATGGTTCGCCTTTGTTAGTGGAAACGATGACTTTTTCATCTTCAGGCACAACCCCAATCAGGGGAACGGCCAAAATTTCTTTGACATCTTCGACCGACATCATGTCGTTTGCCTGCACCATTGCTGGACGGATACGGTTGATAATCAGGTGAATTTGCTTAATGCTGTTAGCCTCCAGCAACCCCACAACCCGGTCTGCATCACGCACAGCGGCAATTTCGGGGGTTGTGACAATCAGGGCTTCCTGGGCAGCGGCGATCGCATTCTGAAAACCAGATTCGATCCCTGCCGGACAATCTACCAGAATATACTCATAAACCTTTGCCAATGCCGCCGCCAGCTTTTTCATCTGGTCAGGTTTGACCGCATCCTTGGTACGGTTTTGGGCGGCTGGTAACAAAACCAGGTTGGGGTGGCGTTTATCCTTAACTAAGGCCTGTTCCAAACGGCACTGCCCCGCCAGAAAGTCGACCGCTGTATAAACCACGCGATTTTCTAGGCCAAGCAGCAAATCTAGATTCCGCAATCCAAAATCTGCATCAATAACTGCAACCCGACGATTACGTCGTGCCAGGGCCATGCCCAGGTTCGCTGTGGTGGTGGTTTTACCCACCCCCCCTTTTCCAGATGTGATGACAATAATCCGACTCATGCAGTGAGGAGATGAATAACTAGTTGATTAATGGTACAGCGAACCCTGAAGAATGGATAAAGAGTTAGGAAGGAGTTAATCAGTTATTGGTTGTTAATTGTTAGGTTACCCCTCTCCCCGTGATCTTGAGAAATCACTCGCCCTGACGATGTGAATACTGCCCTGGGGAGTGACGTAAGCAACTTCAGGGTAGTAATCAGTGAGGGGGGTCTCCGGAGCGCGGGCGACAAAATCGGCGATACGAAGTTGGGTGGGTTCCATTTGCAGGGCCATGATCAGGCAGCGGGTGTTGCCTTTGGAGCCTGCGTGGGCAACTCCGCGTAGACGACCCCAAACTAAAATGTCTCCTTCAGCCGTGATGGTGCCGCCGGGGTTGACGTCGCCCAGGAGCACAACAGTGCCATTGTGCTGGATATCGGCTCCAGAACGGAGGGTTGTTTCCAGGTAAAGGGGCTCTGCCATAACCTGCCCCGATTCCTGGGAAGATTGGTTCAGGTGGGTGATGGAGGACTGTTGCTCAACAGAGTACCCAGCCGTAGCTGCGGCTACGGCTGTCTGGCGGCGACTGGTGTAAACACGCTTGAGTCGAAGTTGGGCTTCGGTAAGGGCATCGGCGATCGCCTGTAACTGTCGCCCATCCAGCAGGCGATCGCGCGCAATCAAATGCACAACGGTCTCTGGTTGCCAGAAACGGTCTCCTGCATCCAGGCGCTGCTTTAATTGCTGCCAGACCTCCTCCCAGTTAAAAACTGCTGCGGGATTTTCTTCTCCACCATCACCCTCTGGTGGTAACAGTAGCAGCAACTTACCTCCCTCACTCTTTAAGCGAACCTGTTGATCCCGGTCAAGGTCCGCTGACTCCTGGGGGACGATAGGAACGGAAGATGACGGTGAGTCAGTCATGGAAAACGAACCTGGAACTTTAACGCCATCAATATAAGCTGAAAATTAGTGAATGGATCGGCGGTCTTAAATGGCTCTCCTGAGAGTTTGGCGATAAGCGCCGCTTATCACCAAAACAAAGTCAATATCCAGGGATTTTGTTTGAAATGAAAGAGTAGCTTACGCTGCTTTTTTACCGGCAAACCGGGAGAACCGTCTTAATGGAAAGCCGTGAGGAGGCAAGATGAGTCCATCATTTCCTGATTTTCTTCCAGCGGATGTTTTTCAACTGACGGAACCTGAATCAATTGCCCTGGCACAAAGCATCCAGCGGACGGAAATCCTGACTCCGCTCAGTTCGCAGCCAATTACAACGGCTTACCTGCATCAGGGAACCGGAGGTGTCCCGATCCTTTTACTGCATGGCTTTGACAGCTCCGTTTTAGAATTTCGGCGGCTCTTGCCACGGCTGGCTGCGAAAAATGAAACCTGGGCAGTTGATCTGTTGGGGTTTGGGTTTAGCGATCGCCCCACCCATCTTTCCTTTGACCCACCCGCTATCAAAACTCACCTGTTCTATTTCTGGAAAAGGCTAATTCAGCAGCCCGTGGTGTTAGTGGGTGTTTCTATGGGAGGGGCGGTTGCGATCGATTTTGCCCTTACCTACCCTGAAAGTGTCAAAAAGCTGGTGTTAATTGATAGTGCCGGATTTGCCATGGGTCCGGCTGCAGGCAAATGGTTGGTGCCGCCCCTCGGCTATTTGGCCGCCGAGTTTTTGCGTTGCCCCAATGTTCGTAAGCAGGTCAGTTTGAATGCCTACGTTGACCCCAATTTTGTTTCAACGGATGCCCTGCTCTGTACGTCCCTGCATCTGAACCAGACTGGCTGGCGGCGAGCAATGATTGCCTTTACGCGCAGCGGTGGGTATACGTTTTTAGCTGATAGGATTGCTCAAATTATGCTACCCACGCTAATTCTCTGGGGAGATTCTGATCAAATTTTGGGGACCGCTGATGCTGAGCGGTTCCGGTTGGCGATCGCAAACAGTCAACTGATCTGGATTCCAAACTGTGGTCATGTACCTCATTTGGAAAAGCCTGAGATCACTGCTCAGCATATTTTAAAGTTTATTAGTTGAGCGAAAGTTTTACGTGAACCCCAGCACCTGGTTGTGATGGTGTAAGCGGTCGAGTAAGTTTTGGGCGGGGGATTGATTGGAACCCTCACATTTAAGAGCGCAAATTTTCAGGCACTTTTTCGGGCACAATCCAGTAGTAGGCGGTGCGACCTTCTACCTGTACGACTTTTTCGGGTTTCCACTCACCCATATCAAAGGCATGGGAAACAATGCGGGTACCCGGTTTGAGTTCTCGCAGTAATTTGAGACGTAACTTCAAGTTCACTTCAGGAAGCAGGTAAAGGGTAACAACCGTGGCGTCACTCAAGTTTGTTTGAAACAGGTCTTGCTGGCGAAATTCAACCCGATCGCTCACCCCAGCCTGTTGGGCATTCTGGTTGGCTTCCTGAATACGCTGAGGATCGATGTCTATCCCAATTCCATGGGTGCCATATTTTTGTGCGGCGGTGATCACAATTCGCCCGTCTCCACTACCCAGGTCGTATAGCACATTGTTACTGTTAACATTGGCAATTCGCAGCATCTCATTTACAACTGCAGGAGGCGTTGGTACATAGGGAACATCCAAGCTTGATCGGTTAACCCTGCTCGTTGTGCTGCAGTTGTCTTGAGGCGACTATGCTGCCAAATCCAATTGAAA
>JAIMBL010000106.1 GCA_023511615.1 Leptolyngbyaceae cyanobacterium HOT.MB2.61 | reverse complement strand
GGGTTTCACCTCCTCCACCCCCAAAACCATCTTTAATTTAATTGCACCCAGCTACTCATCTTCAGTTCGGGGACTGCCACTGCCAACCTCAGCCGTCATCGAGCCAAAGTGACGGATAATACCCTGCATTTCCGGACTTAACCTGTAAATTTTCTGTTAAATTCCTTTAAGGACAGAGTGTTATCCCGCAAATATGCCGTATAACCCGGAAACAGAGGTGTCATCCAGCACTTATGACAGTTAATACATCACCAGGCCCCACCATTTAAGGGAATGCGCTGGTGGAGGCCAGGGGAGCATAACGCGCGATCCCCACTTTCACCACAGGAGAAAAGTATGAAACGTAAAAACATCTTCCCAGTAGTGGCTTCTGCTTTACTCGTCTTTGCCAGTGCCGCTAGTTCTCAGCAGCCGACGGAGGTTGACGCGCAGCCAACAGAACGTCGTTCTCCGCCCGGTGCCGTGATCATCCAGTGTCCCGTTCCCATGAATGTCAACTTAACGGCTCCGCCTCCGACGGCAGCGACGCCCTATGCCCCGGACTTTCCCCCGCCTCCTTCATCTCCGTCGGGAATTGAGCCAAATTTTGGCGGGACCGCGATTAACAGGCACTTCAGGCACACCTTCACATGGAAACCCCTCACTAGGTGTTGCCAATATCTACGGGGCAAACTGACCTTTACGTATAAAGCACTCATTGGCGGGACATCAGCTACTTCTCCAAACGCGGGTAACGACACATGGGGCATTTACAAAGGGACCAGCGTGTTAGCGTCGGGACAAATTTACGGGAGCTTTCCATTTTCACCAGGAACTACTGGAACAAAAACTATCCCGCTCACGCCCGCCATGCTGACCGGCGACAGACTCAGCTTTCTAGTTCAAGATGACACCTCGATTACATCGGCAACGCTCAATGTAGTTGCCTGCTGTGTCAGGAAGTGATTTGCGAAGTCTCACAGGGGCGCTTGTTGTCAGGAGGAGGACCTAACAACTTGCTCAACACGAGCGGGCAAAAGCAGAGAGAAGCGCCGCTTTAGCCCGCCCATTGGCTCAATCGTTAGACCTCAGCGCTATGGTTCTATTAGCTTGTACCAATTCTGCAAAGCAAGGATACAAATTGCAAGGCAAGGATATAAGTGAAGAGGCTAGACCACTCTCAGGGTTCAGTGTTTGTTAATCCAAAATCGCAAATCCAAAATCAAAGAATTGGTATAGTCTGTTGCTCCAGAGGCCCTTCCAGGGATAACTGAGCATAATTCCTTTTTGCAGTTTCTGGTGCGTCAATGACCTATGGCCTTAGAGTCGCAGACATGCCTGCGGATGAGCGTCCCCGTGAACGCCTGGTTTCCTATGGACCTAAAAGCCTTTCGACTGCCGAACTGATTGCTATCCTGCTGGGAACTGGACAGGGGCCGGGAAAGCTCTCAGCGGTGGGGTGGGGGCAATACATTAGGGATTCCTCTGCTGGATCATCTGATCCTGGGTAATGGAGATTTTTTGAGCATGCGCCAGGTCACCAACTTGTGGAATGAGTGTCCGCAAGAAGATTAGCTGGAGTCGCTTCCCTTATATAGCTCTACACAGGTGCGTTAGGGGATTGGATTTAGAGATGGAGTAGGGTTTCGCCCCAAGCCAGGGGTGGAACCCCTGCACCCCATCCTAACCACACTATCGCTATATCGCCTATCCCTACTTCCTTTTACCTTTCACGATAGGCAATTGTTCATACAACAGGATTTACCTTAGGTGTAGCCTTCGTTTCGGTAAGTATGGGGTGTGGATAACTAAACCAGAACCGAATGTTTGAGTTAGCCTCCAGGGGCATGAGATGGGCGCTATTGCATTCGATCGCCCAGAGCGGCCCGTGCCTGTTCCCGGTCGTCAAAATGGATCTTTTCGGTTCCCAGAATCTGGTAATCTTCATGGCCTTTGCCTGCAATCAGCACACCATCTCCTGGTTGGGCTTGCAGAATCGCGGTTCGAATCGCCTCGGCGCGATCGGCTATCACAATCGGCTGCACCGAATCTGGAATTCCTTCCAGAATGTCCTGCAAGATGCGCTGGGGGTCTTCTGTACGGGGGTTATCGGAAGTGATATAGACCCCATCGGCTAGGTCTGCGGCGATTTTTCCCATTTTGGGACGTTTGCCCCGATCGCGATCGCCACCACACCCAAACACACAGACCATCCTGCCCTGAATGAAGGGACGGGCCGCCCGCAGCAGGTTTTCCAGACTGTCCGGGGTATGGGCATAATCCACAATCACGCTAATGTCCTGATTGGGGGCAATGTGAACCTGCTCCATCCGGCCTGGCACCCCACTGAAGGAGGGAAGAGCGGCCACAATTCCTTCCAGCTTCAGCCCCAGGTGCAGGGCAGATCCTACTGCTGCCAGCAGGTTAGAAAGGTTAAATTGCCCAACCAGGGGCGATCGAAATGGGACTTCACCCTGGGGCGTATGTAAAATACCGCTGACGCCATCTGGACCGTAGCTCAAATCACTCGTCCACAGATCTGCCTCAGAATTCTGGGTGCTATAACTCCAGATTGGTGTTGATCCAGTCTGTTGAATTAACCGTTGCCCATAGGGGTCATCCAGATTGATCACCGCACGCCCCTTGAGATAGTCAGTGTTGAACAACAACGCCTTTGCCGCAAAGTAATCATCCATATCGCGGTGAAAGTCCAGATGATCCTGGGTCAGATTTGTGAATACCGCCACTTCAAACGGGCAGTTCAGCACCCGCCCTTGAGCCAGGGCATGGGAACTCACTTCCATTACGCCGTACTCACAACCTGCTGCCGAGGCTTCTGCCAGTTGCCGCTGGAGTTCCACCGCAAAGGGGGTGGTGTGAGCCGCTGTTTGCTGGTAGCTGCGCCAGCGAGCGTAGAGGGTACCCAGCAGAGCAGTTGGCTTCTGAGCCTGGTTCAGCAGAAATTCAATCAAATGGGTTGTGGTTGTTTTACCGTTGGTGCCCGTAACCCCTACCAGCTTCATCTGTTGAGCGGGATAGCCATAGAACGCCGCTGCCAGTTGGGCACAGGCCCGTACCATGTCGCTGGCGGGGATGATGCAGGGTTCCCTACCCGGCGTTGGTTGTCCGCTGCTGGCTACCTTCTGTGCGGCCTGGGGTGAAACTATGGCCGCGATCGCCCCCGCGGCGATCGCCCCAGCCCAAAAATCCCCCCCATCCACACGAGTACCCGGCATACCAATGAACACATCTCCAGGCTGACAGGCCAGGGAATTCGTCGCTAACCCCTTCACTTCCAGATCCAGGGCCGGATGGTCTGACCGTGGGGCGATTTCAGGAACCGCAGCCAGTAACTCTCGCAACTTCATGTCAGCTAACCCTCACAAAAGCACCTTCTATTCTCTGCGATCGCCCGACAAATATTTCTGTAACATCTGCTCCAACTGTTGCACTGTTGCTCGAGGAGAAGGACGGGGAAGCGGAATAAGTGAAGCAGAAGGAGGCAATTCCGTGTCCTGAATCAAGGTTGCATATTCTTCGACTTCCTCAGCTTCGGCAGCATCCAGCCCCCGATCCAAAAACAATACGGGCACTTCATACTGATAAGCCTGGAACCAGTCATCGCGGATAGTAATGTCCCGCACTTCCAGTTCTAGATCAAACCGCTGGATCTGTTCCAGCTTCTCCTTCAACCCTTCGCACAGATGGCATCCGGGTTTGCTGTAAAGAACCAGCCGAACGTGGGACATGATCAGGAGACCTACGTAAGAATGCGTCGAATGTAATCCTCGGCTTCGGAAAGCCTCTTAAGTTCGGGAGCCAAGCTGTCACAGCCCTTCAGCACCGACAGTCGCAAATCCTGATATCGGTTCCACGCCTCGTCTGATCTGTCAGACTCAATCATCTGAAAAATGGCTTTTAGCTGCTCACCGATTCTCACCAGTTCTTTCTGAAACTCTTCCAGAAAAGTTCTGTCTGCATCCATCAAGCTTTCAAATGCATGATTGAGACCCTTCCAATCGCCTCCTTCGGTGCGCAAGTATTTTGCAATCTTGAAGTTAATGCGGTTGACGTCGCGCGTGATATCGGAGCAATGGGTACGCGTCTCCTGGGCTCCATCGGGGCTGGTGAAATAGGATTGGCAATGGGTATAGACAGGACCAAAAGACTTGAGGTCAAAGCTTTCTTGAGGGATGTCGTCTAACACCTCGGACAGGTTGATAAGACCCTTCAGTGATTGTGCAGTGTGGTGCAACAGATCTTGCAGCTCATTGCGGATGTGTCTAGTGTCC
This sequence comes from Leptolyngbyaceae cyanobacterium HOT.MB2.61, assembly GCA_023511615.1. Classification (GTDB taxonomy): domain Bacteria; phylum Cyanobacteriota; class Cyanobacteriia; order Leptolyngbyales; family Leptolyngbyaceae; genus Leptothermofonsia. The sequence goes on along the minus strand of JAIMBL010000106.1, from coordinate 12,534 downwards.
GAGGCCCCCAGTGCCAGAAACCACTCCAATGGGCTAAGGAACTCTTTCAACGAACCAAACATTAGCGAGTCCTCCTCGCGGTCTTAAAAGAATCAAATTAAAGGGAACTGAACTGAATATTATTTACCCTTCATGCTACTACCTGCGGAGCTCTCTGAAGGTTTGGTGGTAGACCTAATAAGGTAATGATGAGCGGCGCCAGCCGCCATCATTGACGACTCAAAAATCATTACGATTTGGGCACTACCGGTTTGGTAATATCTATGCTGACCCAGATTTCAAGGGCAATTCTTTACCCCAAGAGATCCCCTAGTTGGGTATGGTAGAAATTGCAGAAGCTCTGGCCATTCCACGCGACGATGACTCAATCGACTGATCCCCTGCTCCAACCAACCCTCCTTGATCTCAAAAAACTCAACCAGAAATTCGAAAAAGCTCATCCCAGGGATATTCTTGCCTGGTGTGTTGTCAACTTGCCCACAGGACTGGTGCAGGCTAGCGCCTTCAATGTGGATGACATGATGATTACAGACCTGTTGTACCGGGAACTCAAACCCGCTCAACCTGTGCCTGTTCTCTTCCTTGAAACGTTGCATCACTTTCCCCAAACCCTGGATCTGGTGGCGCGGGCAAAGGGAATTTATGATCTGAACCTGAAGATCTACAAAATTAAAGGGATCAAAACCCGGAAAGCTTTCGCGGCGAAGTATGGGGAGGCTCTTTGGGAAAAAGATATTGACCGCTTTTCTCAACTCACGAAGATTGAGCCGTTACAGCGAGGTTTGAAAGAACTGGGTGCGATCGCCTGGATTACAGGTCGCCGTCGCGATCAATCGGGATCCCGGTCTGATATGCCTATCTTTGAACTAGATTCACAACAGCGGTTGAAGGTTAATCCTCTCGCTAATTGGACTCGTAAGGAAACCTGGGCCTATGTTTTTGAACATGATGTGATCTACAACCCCCTGCACGATCAGGGATATCCCAGCATTGGGGATGAACCCCTTACCACCCCTGTCCGGGAAGGCGAAGGGGAGAGGGCTGGTCGCTGGCGGAATATGGACGGTACGTCAGAAGGCGGTATTCATTTTTAACCTGTGCAAACCCTTTTCATCATTCCCATTGGGTGACTATAGAATGAATTCTAGTTTATAGTTCATACGTTCTAGAATTCCAATGATCAAGCTTCTCCATCTGTCTGACATTCACATGGGAAGCAGTTTTTCTCATGGGCGAATTAATCCAGAAACCGGTTTAAACACTCGCCTGGAGGACTTTGTCAGCACCCTGGGACGATGCATTGATCGAGCCATTGCCGAACCCGTTGACCTAGTTCTGTTTGGGGGAGATGCCTTCCCGGATGCCACCCCACCTCCCTTTGTGCAGGAAGCATTTGCCAGCCAGTTTCGCCGTCTGGTGGATGCTCAAATTCCGACCGTGCTGCTGGTAGGGAACCATGACCAGCATGCTCAAGGAACGGGAGGAGCCAGTTTGTGTATTTACCGAACACTGGGAGTGCCGGGGTTCATTGTGGGCGATCGCCTGGAAACACACCTTATCCAAACCTGCAATGGTCCAGTGCAGGTCATCACCCTGCCTTGGCTGACTCGATCGACCCTGCTTACTCGTCCAGAGGCAGAGGGTCTTTCCATGGGAGAAGTAGGTCAGTTGTTGATCGATCGCCTGCGTGCTGCTCTGGAGGGTGAAATTCGCAGACTCGATCCAGCGGTGCCCACGGTTCTGCTGGCTCACCTGATGGCAGACAACGCCCGCTACGGTGCAGAACGATTTTTGGCCGTTGGTAAAGGTTTTACGGTTCCGGTATCGCTCCTGGCCCGCCCCTGCTTTGACTATGTAGCTCTGGGGCATGTTCACCGCCATCAGGTGCTATGTGAGCAACCTCCAGTAGTTTACCCTGGCAGCATTGAGCGAGTTGATTTTAGTGAAGAGAAGGAAGATAAGGGCTTTGTGCTGGTGGAACTAACACGGAAACATACCCGGTTTGAGTTCTGTCCTCTGCCGGTACGGCCCTTTCGCACAATTGAGGTCGATTTGTCAGAGGCAGAAGACCCTCAGAAAAACTTGCTATCAGCCCTGCGACCAGAGATTGTTCGGGATGCAGTCGTGCGGCTGGTCTATTATCTCCGCTCTGAGCAGCTTGAACAAATTGACACCTCATTCCTGCATGAAGCGTTGAATCTTGCCCATAGCTATACCATTCACCCGGAACTGGTGAGCCAGCTTGCCCGCCCCCGTTTACCAGAGTTGGGAATGGGACACAGCATTGCTCCGCTGGACGCCTTGAAGACTTATCTGGCAAATCGGGAAGACCTGCGAGAGCTTGAAGGAGAGATGATAGAGGTTGCCCAGCGTTTGCTGCTGGATGAGCAGGCTGTGTGGTTGGAACTGGCTGAAACAGAGGTGGGGGATTCGGACAGCACTTCTAATCTGGCAACCTTTGAGGATGGAAATACTCAGCTCCGCCTGCTGTAGTGGCTATTGGTGATTATAAATTTACTCTAAATTATGCCCAAAACCCAGGTGGTTTGGACGAAAAGAGACTCAATATTAACCTGAACAGAATCTAAAGGAGCAGAGCTAAGCTCTCATCTGAGGTACCATCGAATAATTATGTGTAAGCCAAATAACACTTGTTATGGAGCCACACTCCTTTCTGCCGACGGAGGTGATTCTTACACACCCTCGTCAGTCGCTAGGAAACGTTCAACTGGACTGGACACCACAGCCTGGAGCGTACCTGGATCTTGCAGGAAAAACCTATACTGTTTTGGAACGTCGCCATCGTTATCAACTCAGGGCTGGGCGGTATCGACTTCATAAGATTTCGCTCTATGTTCAAACCGCTCAACACCCTTCTGAAAGGAGCCTAATAAACGGACGATGGGTAGTTGGTGAGGTCAGTTGCCGCTTTAATGCCCAATCTGAGCTGATTCGCTGCGCCGTCAATCCAGACGGCCCCTGTTTGGGATGTCGGTACTACGAGCGTTTGTGGACAGGTAGTGAAGCACTTTAGGTTCCGTTGCCAAGGATTTCGGCGATCGCAACCCGACTTCCATTACTGAAGTCCCAACCCGATTGGGGACGTTTCCCTGGAAGTTGTACTTCTCTCAGCAGCAAGAGCCCATTTCCCGTCTGCACAACTGGTCCCAGCCCTTTGGCAAGGTAAACAATTTCTCCCGGCTGGGCAATGCATTTTTCCAGGAAAGACCATTCCTTTTCTAAAATCTGAATTTCTGAAGGAAGATCAGCCCAGTAATCTGGTCCAATGGGAGCCGTAGCCATAATTTTGAGTGGGGCATTACGGAAAGTAGCGGTGCAATGCGGGTAAAAACCCCGGATTTGATTGTGCAGGGCGATCGCATCTCGCTGCCAATTGAGCCAGTAATCTTCCTTTTTAATCAATGGGGCGTAGGTCGCTTCAGTTTCATTTTGAGGAATTGGTTGAATAGCCGACTGTTCCAGTTTCAATAGCGTTTCAATCAGTAAATCTGCTCCCAAACTCGCTAATCGGGCCGCCAAGTCATCAAAATTCTCCAACAGAGAAATTGATGTATGCGCCTCCAGTAAAACAGGTCCCGTATCCATTCCTGCATCCATCAGCATGGTTGTGATACCTGTCTCAGTCTCCCCGTGATAAAGACTCCATTGAATCGGAGCCGCCCCCCGGTATTTGGGTAAGATGGAGCCGTGAGCATTCACACAACCTAAGCGCGGCATATCCAGGATCTCCTGGGAAAGGATTTGTCCATAGGCAACCACGACAAAAGCATCCGCGTCAGTTTCCCGCAGCTTGTCGAGAGTATCAGCCTCTCTCTTAACACTCTTTGGCTGCCAGACAGGTAGATGATGGGCGAGTGCCACTGCCTTAACGGGTGAAGCAGCCAACTGACTGCCCCGCCCCCGTCGCTTATCGGGTTGGGTAACCACGGCTAACACCTGAAATGCTGGGTGAGCCAGCAGACGTTCCAGACTGGGCACCGCGAATTGAGGCGTACCAAAGAAAACAATTTTTATCATCTGAATGCTTAGCCTAAATTTGTAGCTTGGGAAGTCAGCGCTCTAGAAACATTAAATCTCTTGGAAACTTGTTGAGATTGCTCACCGAAATTGTCGTTGCCTGCTATACATGAAGGTAAGGTTTTAAGCCTATCCTGTTGATGGTTCCGCATCCAAGCCCCACTATCGAAAAGATTGCTCTGCAAAGTTAGAGCCAGGCAGTAAAAACCTTACAGACGCTGACTCAGACTCGTCCAGGCTTGCTCGCTTAGAGCTTCGATGTTCTTAGCCCGTTGTCAGAGTCATTGGTTTAGGGTCAGACCCGGCGCTTCAGCGAAATACCCGTGCAAGGGTTCTCCTCAAGAGCTCTGGTAAACTCAGGTACTTTGCACCTGGAGGTTTCGTTGGAGATGCTCGTTTTCTGATCTCAATTGCTGTTCCTTGGTAACTCTCCATCGTCTGCAAGGTCTGTTCTTGCTGCAATAGCCAGAGCAGAGTAGTTTTTTCATTTTTAAGTTCCCTTATTGATTTTATTTTTGTTATGTCCCAGCAGTCGGTACAAATTGATCCTCTCAATAGTCCCCATCCGGTTCCCTGGAACTGGGTTCTGGCAACTCTGGGTTCTGGCAACTTTAGCAACCCATCAGTGGAGAAAGTTTCAGGTGCTGCGGCAACAACTGTCCATTACTACCGCAGTCAATCCCTACTGTCGCCGGATAACCGATATGCTGCCTACAGTCGGATCCAGATGCATGTCCACTCGGAGTTTCATCGTAGCCAGGTGAGTAGCGTTCTGTTTCTAGAAAATTTGGAAACCGGAGATTTACAGGGGATTACTCCTGCTTCACCCCTCGCCGATAATCCTTTTCTGAGAGAGGAAGCTGCATCGGAGGGCAGTATTTCTATTGTGATTCCCATTTCCTGGTCAGAGCAGGGCGATCGCTTACTGGCAAGGGCATTTGAGTCCCTCTTTGGTTCCGATCTCGCTTCAGATTATGCCGTTATTGTGGATCGCACCTTTAACCGGGTGAATACGGTTGCTCCCACCACCACCCGTTACACTCATGCTGTACTGCTGGGCTGGAGCAGCTACTACCCAACCTGCGCCCTATTTCGGGCGGGCAACCTGGGAGAGGAGGAATGGCCCCTATGGGCGGTGGATGCGATGGCTAGAACTACTCAGGTAGAAGGCGATCGCCCAATCATCTTTGGTCAACCCGTCAGCAACGTCTGGATGGGTCCCCAGATGCAACATTGAGGGGGTGAGGAGTTGTTGGTTGTTAGTTGTGAGTAAAGTGTCCAGGTAACCGGCAAGAGGTTACAGGAGTACCTATTGCCGGTTGCCCATCGCCTGTGTTTTTATCCAAACTCAAAACTCATCCACCCATTTACCCATCCACTTATTCCTTCTGCCATCCGCGCCAGGGATTGATTTCTGGTACACCGTTTGGTTTGATGACAACCTTGAATATGGCGTGGGGAATATCCAGCGAATCGCTTCCCTCTTCGGCTGGTTTACCGAGTTTAGCGAAGGGAGTTTCCTGTACATGGTCATAGGCCGCCTGACTAAAGGGTTTGAAATCGATCACAGACCCGTCTTCACTTACCCGAACCCGGTAGATCAAATCTTTATCAAAGGTTGGATTCAAACCACTAGAGTGATCGTAAATCTGACCTTGAAGCTTTTCTAAAAGGCCTTCCAGCCGTGCATTGTCGGTAATTTCAGAGCCACTGTTTTTGGTGATAGGCAATGCCATAGCCTCTTTCCAGGGAGCAACCTCCACCACTCCACTGGAGGTGAAAACAACTTTATACTGAGCAATCGGCTCAGAGGCTGGACGGCTTCCCCCCTGAGGAGGGATATAGAGCAAATCCAGCAGAGGCGTTTTGTTGGCATTTTCTAGAGCTACGGAGTTGACGGGCTTATAACCGACGATCGCTCCATCCTTGCCAACGCCAATGCGATACACTAGGTCTTGAGTAATGGAAGTTCGGGTTTTCCAGGCTTCATCAATCTGCCGACGCAGCTTTTCCTGTAAATCTGTGACTTCCTGCGGGTCTGTAATCTCCGGCGAACTCATCAGCACAGCTTCTAATTGAGCTGGGTTTGGAGAAGCAGAGGTGGTTGGGCTGGAATTCGCATTCGGGCTGGGAGTAGGAGAACTACCCGCTGCTGGAGAAGGACTGGCCGTTGGAGAGGCATCTGTTTTTGAAGTAGTGGCGCAGTCAGGTTCCCCAAGCCGCAGACAGGCCGGTTGAACAACTTTAGGGACGGGAACCGCAAACAGCGCGATCGCCGCCAGCGCCACACTGGATAACCCCAACGCCGCTGGAGCAGCCTGCTTCGTGATCGATTCACCACTCGGAACGTACCGCTTTGGTAGCGGCTTAAGGACCAACGTCAGCTCAGGCAAGGTTTGGGAATCAGCAAAAAATTGATCAACCGCTTCCACCAGATCAAACAATTGCACCGTTGTTAGATCAACATGACGGGTCAGTTGAGCCGCAATTCCAGAACCAGGAGCGGCTCCTTCTGGTAAAACGCTGAGCCGGTGATGGTTGACAGCAATCCGCTGCAACTGCACAAGTCCTGCACTCTGCTTAGACTGGCTGAAATGATGAACCCCACTGAGAATTTCCTGAGCATAGCCGCTCACCGCATTAACCAGGCTCTCCAGAAACTCTCGCCCACCCGTTAAAGGCTTCTCCTGTCCTGGAAGGTGACACTCGGCATTAATCAACACCGTCATTAACGGGCGTGCCTCCCCTGGAGTCATGAGGGATAGATCCCCCAATCCTTCAAGCACCAGAGTGCAGTTTGGTAGACTGTATTGACGCTGAATGGTCATGCCACCTCTCCATCAAACAAACTGGCCCAATACCGCTGCATCCCATAGGTTCCCGTACAAAACAGAAGTTGGGTCAACAGATTGAGTGCTAATTCATCCAGCTTTTCATCTGAGCTATAAGCCGCAACAGCCGCACGGCGAGGATTCATCCGTGATCGGAAATGGGCCCGAAACCGTTCCAGGTAGTCATACAGTCGAAAATGATGCTCCGGGGATAGTTGCTTTTCACTCAACTGCTGATAGGCCAGCAGCAGTTGCCGAATCAGCACCGTTAACCTTCGAGCCAGGTAACAGCCCACCACCACCATAGCTTTCGCTTCTGATAGAGTCAAAGAGCGGCGTTGACTGTTACGCCGGAGGGGGTTGGTACTGCGCAACCGCCACAAAGCGACCCGATTTTTGATGATCCCCTGTAACTCCAACTCGTGAGCCATCAGCAAAATCGCTTCCGAACCACTCAGATCCAATGCCTCAATTGCCAGTAGCATCAGATCAATTTGAGTCATCGCCCGTCGAGGGCAAACCTCATTGGCAACAGGCGGATTGGGCAAACTGTCTAAAATCAGGGGAGTTGGCTGGGCAGGTAATTCGTTTGACTGCATTGCACTCACAAATGTATCCACGCGATCCGGCTCAATATTTACTTAATGGCTGCCAGATTCATCATTCCAAAGATTGAAACTAAAACAGGTGGAATTGACGACGAAAACTGTGCAACCTTATAGTGTACGATTTCTCGACTTTTATTACATTACGCTGCAAATTTATCAAAGTTCCCACCGCTCTCCTGGCTTGCCGGTGAAAGAGTAGTGTAAGCGGGCTTTGTTGCACAAATACCTTGGAAGCCTTATACAGCAATACTTTCGCAATTGGAAAACTTATTGAGAACGTCTTGCGTAGCAAGGGTTTCAGCCGATTCATGCAACAAAGCCGTGTAAGCGACTCTTTCATCTCAAACAAAACCGCTGGTCATGAACCATCTACCTATCTACCCCATCACTTTTGGCTCTTGGGTTCTCCTCCCATTCACCCCTCACTAACCACTAAGTAGATAGACATAATTAATTGGAAGAAAGGGGAGTGGGGGCGTTGCCCCCAGGCAGGGGGTTTCACCCCCTCCACCCCCCAAAGCCATCTTTAATTTAATAGCACCCAGCTACTTATCAACTTCTCTATCACCTATCCTCCTTCTCTCCACAACTCGCCTATCGATAGTAACAATTAGTCACAGAGATGGGAGAATTGATGATAGTCAGGTGCTTTAAATTTGTGCCGGGTTAATTTGCTGATATCCTGCTCTAGGAGAAAATTGGAGAGATGCTGAAACGATTACTAGCAACGCTTCTAATCATGGTTGCCTTGGGCTTGCAGGGATGTGTTTCTCCAGTGAGTGGCTTGAAAAGCTACGTGGATAGCACGGATGGCTACCAGTTTCTTTACCCCAATGGCTGGCTACCTGTTAAAGTAAAGCGCGACAGTGGCGTAGATGTGGTGTTTCACGACATTATTGAGCAGACCGAAAATGTCAGCGTGGTGATTAACCCGGTACCGGATGGAAAACAACTGACGGAGTTAGGCAGTCCAGGTGAGGTGGGCTATCAGATTGGCAAGAATGCGATCGCCCCTCCTGGTTCGGGAAGAGAGGCTGAACTGGTGAATGCTGAATCCCGTGAGTATGGTGACAAGACCTACTACACCCTCGAATACACTGTAAAAGTCAACGGTCAGGAACGCCATAATCTGGCGAGTGTAGCTGTTAGCCGGGGCAAACTTTATACCTTTAACGCCTCTACCCCAGAAGATCGCTGGGAAAAAATGCGAGATTTGCTGAAGCAATCTGTGAACTCGTTCTCGGTTTATTAGAGAGAAGGGGAGCGGGGGTGGGTGGGTGGATATCACCTCCCCAGCCCCTTAGCCCCTAGCCCCTGGCCCCTTCCATCCCTCTTTACCTATGCTCACTCCACGGTTTATCCTGGCTTCGGCTTCTCCGGCGCGACGACGGTTGCTGCAAAGCGTTGGCATTGAGCCAGTGGTTCAACCGAGCCATTTTGACGAGGCCCAGGTTCAACTGTCTGACCCAGCGGAACTGGTGCAAACTCTGGCACTGCGCAAGGCAGAAGCGATCGCAGCCCAGATGCAGCTTGCCAATTGGCCAACGCTAGTAATGGGCTGTGATTCAGTACTGGCAATAAACGGTGAAATTCACGGCAAACCCGCCAGCCCAGAGGAGGCGATCGCCCGCTGGCAGTTAATGCGCGGCCAAGTTGGGGAACTCTACACCGGACACGCCCTGATTCGGATTTCTTCTTCCCTTGCTGGTCAGGGATCAGAGGTCAGGATCCACGGGACAAACAACACAACGTTGGTGCGCTGCCAGTTGACCCAGGTCCATTTTGCCTGGGTCAGCGATCGCCAGATTCGGGCCTATGTCGCCACAGGCGAACCGCTCAATTGCGCTGGATGCTTTGCTTTGGAAGGGAAGGGCGGTTTGTTTGTCGAAAAACTGCAAGGCTGTCACAGTAATGTGATTGGTCTGAGTTTACCCTTGCTGCGTCAAATGCTGGATGAGCTTGGGTTCAACGTAACTGATTTTTGGCGGTCAGAACTTTAAAGATTTTCCACAGAGGCTTGTGTTTCTTCCTAGACTGGAAGCAATCCGAATAAAACCGTGACCGTCGAATGAATCGTTCGCCAGCAGATTTATCTAAGTACCGTGCTGACCTCGCAAACCAGACCCACCTTGGACGGTTGTGTGGGTCTAAACAGCGGTTTCGCGATCGCTATGAAATTCTGCAAATCCTGGGCAGAGGCGGCTTTGGCATTACCTTTCTGGCAAAGGATGTGTCACTTCCCGGACAACCCTTTTGTGTGATTAAACAACTGTGCCCCAAAGTGAATGATGAGGCCGCCCTGCAGCAGGCCCATAAACGGTTTGAGCAGGAAGCCAAAATCCTTAGCAAACTTGGCAGCCATGCCCAAATTCCCCGCCTGCTACAATACTTTGAGTCAGAAGGAGAATTCTACTTGATTCAGGAATATGTGCGCGGGCATACCCTCACAAGAGAAGTTCAGCGCTCTGGCCCCTTCTCCGAAATAGCCGTCAAACGATTTTTGCTGGAGTTTTTACCTCTCCTCCAGTATGTCCACGATAACCACGTCATCCATCGCGATATTAAGCCCCCCAACATTATTCGCTGTAGGGATGATGGTCGGCTGGTGCTGATTGACTTTGGCGCAGTCAAAGAGCGGATTGCTCAGGTTACTGACTCCTCCGGCAGAGGGCATTCCAGCACTCAGTTTGTTGGCACGATTGGGTTTTCCCCACCTGAGCAGCTGGCTTCTCGCCCGGTCTACTCCAGCGACATCTACGCGCTGGGGGCAACCTGCCTCTATCTGTTGTCAGGCAAGCCGCCGCTGGAATTTGATTACGAGTTTTTGACTGGCGAAATCCGCTGGCAAGAATTTATCACGGTCAGCGAACACTTTGGCAATGTGCTGACCAAAATGCTCAAGGTGTCGCCCCAAGATCGCTATCAATCGCCCAAAGAAATCATGCGCGTGCTGGAGTTGGAACCCTACCTGGACAACCTGATTTATTGCATGAACATTAATCCCAAACCCTTTCCCCGGAAAAGCCCGGTTTCGGAAGAGTACATTCCACCCATGGTGCGCACAGCAATGGCCATTCGAGACTGGCGGGCAAAACTGAAAGCCCGGCGGGTCAGGGGCGATCGCTTCCAGCCCCGCATGACTTTCACTAGCTCCAGCCTTAACCGGGATTAGCCACCATTTGTTAACTTGTGTGAAGTTGATAAGGACAACACCCCCATTCCCCCTTCCTTTGTGTCCCCTTCAGTCGCTAAACTACTGAGTGATATCCAGAGACAGCCATAATCATGAGTGTAATTAGTCAAGTCATTCTTCAAGCTGACGACGAACTGCGCTATCCAACCTCCGGCGAACTCCAGGGATTGGAGAACTTCTTTAAAACGGGTGAACAGCGGACTCGCATCGCGCAGACGCTGTCCGAAAATGAAAGAAAAATTGTTCAAGAGGCCAGTAAGGAACTTTGGAAGAAGCGCCCTGATTTCATTGCTCCCGGTGGCAATGCCTATGGCGATAAGCAACGTGCCCTCTGCCTGCGTGACTACGGTTGGTACCTGCGCTTGGTGACCTATGGAATTCTCGCTGGTAGCAAGGAGCCGATTGAATCGATTGGGATCATTGGGGCCCGTGAGATGTATAACGCTTTGGGTGTACCCGTTCCCGGTATGGCAGAAGCCATTCGCTGCTTAAAGGCTGCTTCCCTGGCTCTGCTATCCTCTGAAGATGCCCTCGAGGCTGCTCCCTACTTTGATTTCATCATCCAAGCCATGTCTTGAGTGATTAATCAAAGCGATACAATACAGGATATAAATTTTTATCTCCCCACGGTTGGTGGAAAAATTCGGCTTCCTTGCCGGATCTTTCACTGAGGGTGGGGAAATTTTTAGAAAACCTTGTGAAAGCGATCCAGTTAACCGATCGCGTTGGATGATTAGGGCGGTGCAAACCGTTATTTTCTTTTTTTACTTATAGCTGTCGCCAGGTTGCTTAGGACACTGGGTTTAAGGGAGGTGTGGAGGCTTCGCCCCCAACCAGGGGTTCCACCCCTGCACTCTGTCCTAAGCCTAATGGCTAGCTATAAAAACCACCCGGAATCAGTAGGAAAACTGGAGGAAAACCAGTGTAGGTTTCTCATGGAGAGGGCACACGCGCAAGCCTGGCTGCCCCTCAAGGGAAAGCAGGACCTCTTTTCTCTAAAAATGGTTCTGCGATCGCAACCCCACCTTCTCCCTGGCTCACTGTCCCCAAACTCACCCCCTTATCCCTTCGATAACAGCAGCCACCCAACTCAGGACAACTAGCAGAGGCACAAATCCCATCTATATCGTTCTTTATCCCTACTTCCCACCCCTACCCCCTACTATATGTCCCAACCCGAAGAAATCTTGAATTTCTGGTTCAACCGCTCACCCGACGAGCCAGGTAGTGGCAAAGCTCGGAAAGTCTGGTTCTCCAAAAATCCAGACTTTGACCAGGAAATTCGGACTCGTTTCCAGTCTGCCTATGAGCAGGCAGCCGACGGTCTGCTAGACCACTGGCAGCAAACGCCAGAAGGTTCGCTAGCATTGATCTTGCTGCTGGATCAGTTTCCCCGTAACATGTTCCGGGATCAGCCCCAGGCATTTGCGACAGATGGTCAGGCTCTGGCGGTGGCCCAAGCAGCGATCGCCCGCAACTTTGACCAGGCTCTCCCTCCTGTGAAACGCTGGTTTGTCTATTTGCCCCTGATGCACAGTGAGGAACTGTCCCATCAGAATCAGTGCGTTGAGTTGTTTCATCCCCTGCGCAACCATCCAGATGTACCCGATGGCTATACCTATGCTCAAAAGCATCAAGCCGTGATCGAGCGTTTTGGACGATTTCCTCACCGCAATGCCATTCTGGGACGAGCAACCACACCAGAGGAAGAAGAGTTTCTCAAACAACCGGGTTCCTCCTTCTAATTCAGGTCTACCTTTTGCCTGCCGTCTGCTACCTCACACCCTTCTTCTCTCTCCTCACTGAATTAACAACTCTCCTCCCCCCTCCCTTCGCCGTTCGTCTTTAACTCAGAACTCAAAAC
>JAIMBL010000105.1 GCA_023511615.1 Leptolyngbyaceae cyanobacterium HOT.MB2.61 | reverse complement strand
GATTGTCATCTATCATGAATCAATAGTAGATCCATTTTACATGGAAGATGTAAAAGTTATTTTCTTACAAGTCCTTACTAACTGCTCCTAAGAAATTGAAAAATGAATGCGATCGCCCTCACCAAACAATAGGGGCGATCGCAGACGTATTACTGGCAGTAAATCTCAGCAACTTCCAACAGTCGTACCTGCTGGGCAGGACTCACTTGTTTAAAGGTTTCCACAAATTGAGTATGGGTAATCCCTGAGCCAATGAAAGTCCAGCGGTAGGATTGCTCCTGTATCGTCTGAATCTCTTGCTTTTCTGCTTCGGTGAAGATGCGCCCTGTTGCCCTGGCAAGGCTTTCCATATCCAGTTGCACCTGCATCATCAGTCCACCATTGAGAAATTCAATTAGCTTAAAGAAGTCTTCTACACCGGCTTCTACCTCCGATGGTTCTAGTTGACGCACCAATTGTTCTACCATCAAAGTATCTAATGTGGTGTGTTGAGCTTCTTCTAGCCAGTGATTTCGCAAGAGACTACAAAACTGGAGATCTAGTTTTTCGCCAAAGTTATCACGGATGCTTGCCAGATAGTGATATTGGGTCATCCATTCGATGTATAGAATGATCAACACCACTCCCAGCGGACGATACTGAAGCACTGCATTGGCAATGTCCTGTACCGGACCAATACCATCACAGCGACTACCGAAACCAATCTCAAACTCTTCGGCGAAGCGACGGAATAACCGAATGTGCTTGCTTTCTTCTTCTGCAAAATGCAGCAGGGCTTGAGTTGCAGTGATATCAGCCAGACCTGCGGTTTTAACATGATCAAGAACACAGGGAACAATGAATTCTTCAACTAAACCAAACAGGTGCAAATAGCTATTACCCCGAATTTGATTCAGAATTAACTTTTCTGCTGCGTTGAGACAAGAAATTTGATTGACTCTTGCCAGCACTTCCGGCATAAACCGTTTGCTAAAGTCCAGGCGTTTATCGCCACCGATGATATCTTCAATTCGCCAGTTAACCTTGGTTGCGCGGTGCAGGGATTGTTCGTAGCTCTGATTGAGTTTGATTGCGATCGCAGTCATGTTTGTTCTCCTTTTGTAATTTCTAGAAATTGGACAAAACTCTTCTTTCGCTGTGTTGCAGCAACTGCGTCTTGTAGACGAGGTCGAGCAATACAAAATATGCTGGATGTGGCTAGTGCTTTATGGCAGAAGTTTTCCGCTTCAATTTGACAAAGCACTAGTACTCTGTCAAATTGAATTTGACGGTTAGCGAATACCCAGGAAGTTTATGGGGGTTAAATTTTGAGGGTCTGCGACCCGTCAAAATTTTCCTGGCGGAACACTAGTCTGGAAGGCGCATCATGGGAAAAATGGGTGGTGATGCTGCAACTTGAATCCTGCCCAGGACTTTGAACCCGTGCCGTTCATAGAAGGGAATATTCGCTGGTTTGGAAGCTTTAAGATAAGCAGGGATGCGATCGCGATCGCACTGCATCAGGACATGTTGCATCAGGGCTGAACCATAGCCCCTGCCCTGTTGAACTGGTTCTACGCCAATGAGTGGCAGGTACCAGTGAGGTTCCCTGGGGTGGTAGTGCCCCATTTGTTCAAATAGGGCAAACCGATCTGCCTGGTCCGCTTCAAAGATGCTTTCTTGAAGCAACGCCATCAGTAGCTCTTCATCCGGCTCAACCCCTGGTGGAACCCAGAGTGCTGCGCCAGAGTAATTTTCAATAGAGTAAGCGGTGCCATGCTTAAATGCTTCGCCTCCGAATACACTTACAAATTGAGGGAAATAGGTCAGGTATTGTTGAGCATTTGGATAGATCCAGCGGGCCGCAGGATCGGCACTAAATGCCAGAACAATGGTTGCAATGGCGCACTCCTGGTCAGAGAAGGTGACAGGTTTGACCTGCTTAGTAAGCGGCTCAGCGATGAAAGCTTGTTCATGATACCTTGCTTCCAGACTGAAGCGATTTGCAGATTCTACAGAGGGTTGAAACGTAGACATAACTTGAAGTACTCAAGACATTGATAAAGTAGTTGGATAGGGATGGAACAGGAATTCGCTGTAATCAGCGAGATGGTCTAGACCCAGGAGATTTAATAGAAGCTCCAGCACCATCCAAGCCGTAACTTTGGCAATGAGAGTCTTCCATTTCACCCGCATTGGGATCACCCCCTGGATCTGAAGGATCTGATCTGTTTGTTGTTCTGTTATCAGATTATTCAGACCTCAGTCCTGAAACCGTCCGGGAATCATCCAGAAATCATCCAGCCCACTTGCATCTCTACAGGAGAAGTCAGCCCCCGGTTGAGCGGCAAGTTTCCCTTTGACTTTCTAGAGGGATTGAAGCGATTATCGACAGCAAAGTACAGCCGCGTGGTCATCTGGATCTTCCAACAGTGCTTTACGCCATAGATAGGGCGTCTTAGTTGGCTCTTGTTCCAATGCTGATTTTTGGGCGTTGCTGAAAAGCAGGATGAATTGAAACGAAGTTTCAAGCATCCAGTACCTTTTTCATCCCGAGATTCAGCAATGCCGATTTTTGATTAGCCTCATATCACGTTAGTCTGACGGTTGCCCTGAAATCGCCCGGAGATTATTCAGTGAGCTTTGGACATAAAAAAGCCAGCATTGCTGAATCAGTCTATGAAACAATTTCTGAAAGCCTTGATACTCCATCTAGAATCTGGCGAAATCATAGCGCGGTTCAGCAACACCAAAAAGCCTTGCTACAACGCAAGACTAAATTGCCTGTGGTGTGAGCGGGGAACAACAAGGTGCGATCGCCAGATTCGCGTTAAGGGAATATTTGCATTGCAATAAGCATTGTGCATATCGTCTATATTGGTATCAGTAGAGATTGTGATCGCATATCGCCCATCTACTGACACCAGAGAAAGAACAGGTTGGATACTCTGGTTCTGGAAACAGGTCCGAGCGGCCTTTTGAATCGTGCTCCATTTAGCAGATATGCCCTGCTGTCCATCTATCACTTCAGCAACCACCAGAGTCGAACCTGGTAACATCAAAGATTGGCTTTGCTCCAAACCGATCTCAGCCCGCCAAATCTGGTCATAGGAAATCCTACCCTGGCGGCAAGCATCACGCACAAGTTCTGCATAAGGTGCTTCAAATTCGCAAATGGAGCGGGTGCCATCAATGGCGACAAATGATCGAACCCAGGCAATTTTCCGAGCAACAAAACAGGGATGGAGTTCTGAATCAAACTCTTTAATGGGCGGATCGTAACTACAATTCAGAATGATTCTTGCCATCACACTGCAATTAAAAGTTAAGCATGGTTACTAACAATCATCTTTTAACTTTGAATAGCACTTTGTATCGCTACCAGAGCATTTTCAATTTCTAGCCTTCTACAATCATAGGTTGAATCAAAGTCCCCTTCCAGACCCGCTCAAAAGGGATTCCAACTTTGCGGTAAAGTGACCTGACTGCTTCAGCACTGGTGGCTGAAAATATACAAGCGGAGTGAGTTCCATCCAGAGCAATGATTGAAAAGGCAGACTGGATATTCAACTCATCCAGACAACCCTTCGCCTGCTGCTTGGTTGCTTCATAGATTGTCCCGGTGATCGGTGGGTCATAGCTCACCTCTGCAACGATCAGAGAAGTACTCTGGGAAAAATTTTGAGGCTCTTCTGCCAGCCACAGTTCTGCCTGCCACACTCGCTGAAACGGCATCCGGGCCTGGCGGCAGGATTCTCGAACTGTCTCGACGTAGGAAACTTTGAACAGGCAAAGGGAGCAATCGCCATTCACCGATACCAGGGAGTGCAACCAGTGAGCCTGCCGCGCTTCCAGGCAACCATCAAGGGCATGATTCACCTGCATCCAGCGGTCATAAGCCACAGGTGCAGAGAGTGCAGGTAAAAAGGTTCGTTCTAAAACCGCAAGTTTCGCTTCGGAATTCAGGTTCATAATGGAATACCTGCTGCTCTAGCCCTATTGTAAGACTGACGATCGCTTTCAATTCAGACCTCGGAACTTTAAACCTTCCAGGTCTTGATTGCAAGATGAACGTTCCAGGTCTGAAGCAGGTTATAACTCCAACTGAGCCACCTGCTGCTGAGCCAGAGCGCTTAAGCTATAGCTTTTTAATCGTAGTTTTAACTTCCTGGCATGCTGTTTGGCAGAATCAATATTACCGAATTGGCGATTTGCCTGAATCAGAATGGACCATGCCAGGGCAATCTCGCTGGGGTTATCAACGATTTGCGCCGCTTCTAAGGCTTCCTCCGCGCGGGCAATCGCCTGTTTGACATTTCCCTGCTGGAAATCCCATTTCGCGGCCAGGGTTTGAATGTAAGAGAGCATCCGGAGTGAGTCGATGTGTTTAAGGATCTGGCGCGATCGCTCCAACGCTTCTGCGGCATTCTTTTCCTGCAATAGATAGCGGGTAGCGGCATCCAATGCAGCCGCATGGGGGGCTTCACTGCCCTCACCCATTTGGGCCGAGACATGGATCAATTCGCTGCAATAATCCAGGGCAGTGGAGGGTTGCCCCGCTTCCAATTCCAGCATCACCAGATTGGTTAAACAGGTGCATTCGCGCCAGTGATCTTGAGCCAGTTGGGCCATCTGCCAGCCCTGACGCAGCAGCGATCGCGCCTCATCTACCTGTCCCTGATAGCGGCGTACACAGCCCAACCCCAGGGGAATGTCGATCGTTTCTAACCCGAGGCGATCGCCAATGGATTGTGCCTCCAGCAGCAGTGCCTCTGCTCGTGGAATGTCTCGTCCAATTTCTGCCAGACAGTCTCCTGTGTGCGCCAGCATATACATAGTGGTAGCAGGACTGGCTGTGCGCCCCTGCTCAGCGGCTCTGAGGGACTGCCGCTGCACCTCGCTCAGATTGCCGTGGTCATAGTTGAGGACAATTAGTGCTTCCAGTCCGGTGGCTTCTTCCTCCTTCAGTTTCAGTGCCGCCGCTTCCTGAATCAGTTGCTGTAGCTCCTGTTGTAGGGTTGCCACCCGTTCTTTGGGCACTCCCGCTTTGACATAGGCTTTCAACAATCCCAGCTGAAGCCGTACCCAGGTGCCAGCTTCCAGGTAATGACAGTGGCGAATTCCGCGCTGCGCAAGCTCTGAGGCTTCTGAGTAGGCAAAGATGCGCAAACAACGTTCCGCTGCTGTCAGAGAGGCGGATGCGGCTAGGGCATGATCGCTTCCCAGGTCGGCGTGATGGGCAACATCGTTGATCAACTGGGTGGTAGGTGAGGCGCGCATGCAACACTTGAGCAATGTGAGTGTGAATCAACCGGCGACGAGGTTCGGAAAACTGCTCATAGGCCACCTGCCGCACAATGTCATGGGCAAAGTCGTAGGATACCTCTCCGTCAATCGTGCTGCCAGGGCGGATAATTCCGTGCTGTTCTAGTTGGTCAATTGCTGTCAGCAGGCGAGGTAGGGATAAATCCATGACTTTCGCCAGGATGGTTGGGTTGAAACTTCGCCCCAGGGCAGCTGCCCAGGATACCAGCTCTCGTGTTGCCTCATCCAGTTGCACCAACCGCCCCTGAATCAGCGTTTCCAAGGTACCCAAAGCAGTTCCAACTCTCTCAGACTGGGTGCGGGCAATCTCTAAAGCAAACAGAGGATTGCCACCACTATTGGTAAAAATCTGGTCACAATCCACCTCGCATCCCACAGCCTGCGCCAGGGCCAGGGTGTACGGGCGATCCAGGGGAGCCAGTTCCAGTGTCTGGATGCGATGTTCTCGATACAATACCTGGATGAATTTATAGGCTGGAAGATTGGTTTCGATTTCGCGTTTGCGGGCAGCGCAGGCAAACCAGATAGGATGGTGATGGCTAAACAGACGGGTAACGTAATGCAAGAAGGCGATCGACGTTTCATCCAACCACTGAATATCGTCCAATACCACTAGCACGGGTGCGGTTTGGCTCAGTTGGGCCATAAACTGAGCCGCCAGGTCAAATAGCCGCCCCCGGTTCAGGGTAGCAGATGAGTCGGTCGGTGCTGAGTACGAGGGCTCTCAGTTCGTTGAGAAATTCCGTGGCTCCGATCGCCTGAAAGGCATCTACCCAGACTCCATAGGGGCGTAGTATTTCTGCCTCCCCCCCTATCCCAAAGGACATAACCTCCGTTCGATTGAAACTCTCTCACCAGTTCTTCCAGCAGGCGGGTTTTGCCAATACCGGGTTCGCCAACTAGAAAGAGAAGGTCGGTGGAGGTGCACTCGCGGCAGTTTGCAATCCACTGCTTCGCCACCGTCCATTCAGCTTCTCGCCCAATTAAGGGCAGGGTAGAGGTTGGCACAATTGGATTGGCGGCAAGGTTGGGAATGGAGGGGACAGTCGCCGCAGGTTGGGGTTGGACGATTGCCAAACAACTTGACGGTGTTGGAGTCTCTTCCAGCATCAACAGGTCTTCGTAGAGCTTGCGGGTGGTGGGGCTGGGATTCACCCCTAACTCTTCTTGCAGGAGGGTCATGCACTGGTGATATACCCGCAGGGCACTGGCGCGATCGCCCTCCTGCCTATGGAGGCGCATCAGGTGACAGTAAGCCGGTTCATAGAGTGGGTCAATCCGCTGCAACTGTTGGGCATAGCGAATGGCAGAGCGGTGGTTCCCCTGGGCAGTGAGCAATGTGATCACGGTATCCAACCCCGCGTCGCCTGTTGCCGCAATTGCTCCCGGTAGGGCACAATCCAGTCATCATAACAGCCAGGCAGTAAGTCACCTTGCTAGAGCTTTGCAGCCTGTTCCAGAGCCTGGGTTTTGGTTGATTGGGCGATCGCAGCTTCAAACTTTGCCACATCCAGCCAACAATCTTCATCCTGTATCCATTGAATGATTTTTGTCTCGACGCGCAACCAGCGATCAATATGGGGAACCAACTGTTTTAGCTCATGCAAACGCCGCCGTAAATTGGCTTTGGCATCGGCATCGGTTGCATCCGGCCAGAGATGGGTTGCTACCTGCTGCCGGGATTGGGGCACACCTCGATGCAGCAGAATAAATGCCAGTAATGCCTGCAACCGCTCTGAATTAACCCCAGTAATGGGTAATCCGTCAGCGGTTAGACAAAATTCTCCCAAAAGCCTGACATGGAGGTTTGTAGACACAGAAGAACACAAGGCAAGAACAGGGATGAATCGGCCAAGTACCAAATTTTAAGATGCCAAATCTTGGGTGATTGGGAGCGATCGCGAAACTTAAGACAATCACTCAATCCCCCTCCCCAAGTTGATTCTCCCGGATTGCCGACAAAAGAGTCGCATAAGCTACTTTCTCATCCCAACCAAGATCTCTAGAAGACTGATCCTGCGTTACTGATAAGCTTCACTTATTATCAAACTCTCAAGAAGACCTGAAGTTGGGAGAAGAACTTCAAAATAGAATTCCTCTGGTGCTCGCACCAGAGGAAACGTTTAGGAGGAAAAGGTTAGTGAGTATTCAGTGTAAGCCAGGAATGAGGCTCAGAGCTTGGCACGAAATCGATTTTACAGGCATTTTGTAGAGCACTGGCTAACCCTGGCAATTAAGCTGTTAAAACTATTACGTCACAGACCCTTAGCGAACGTAGCGAACACCGCGATAGGTCAGACTCATGTCGCTGCGAGGACCTGCGTGAGCATCGGAAAACTTAACGAGATGGCCACGGTACCGACCCGTAACTGTCACTGGGTTGGCTTCCATTTCAGTAGAGGTGGCTTCGTAGGTTTGTCCAAGGAAAGTAAGTTTCATGGGGCTTGTCCTTTGTGGTTAAGTTGGTGTTTAAGGGTGCTTTGCCCTTACATGCTCATAATCTCAGGATCGCCCTGGAGTAGTGGTGATATTTATCTACGGCCAGTGGTGAATTTCAACATCTAAGCTGAGTGAGATAAACCCCTTGAACCTTCTACCTCCATCACTGTGCCACTGTGATAGGTGTCACCCTGATGGAGTTATACCAATTTAAACGGAACTCACAACGGATAAAGGGTGTGTGTGGGCTGCGCTCCCAGCCAGAGTTTCCACCCCTATCGTCATCCTGATTTGGTGGCTATCGCTATAGTAATAACCCCTTCACTCAAAACTGAGAAAAGGGGAGTTCCGTATAAAGTTTCGGTATAACTTTTGTCTACTAAAAATAGCTTAATCGAACGTTCAGCAGGGTAAATCAAGTAGCAGTGAAAAATTGCAGCAGGATTATCAAGGATTAGCGATCACCCTCAACAATCTCCCCTACGGGACTGCGCAATCTTCTGGAATCTATCGGGATGACAGGATTTGAACCTGCGGCATCCTGCTCCCAAAGCAGGCGCGCTACCAAGCTGCGCTACATCCCGTTGATCTCTACCCAGATAGTATAGCTTTCTTTTCTCGCTGAGTTGAGTCCCTGACCTTTAGACTTTGCTCTTAAATAGATTTTTGCTCTCAAAAAGGTTTTAGAGCCAGTACAGATGTAAAGAAAATTGGGGAAGCATCATAATTGGGATAGTATGCCTAGTCTGGATACCAAAACATTCCTTTAATTCCTTCTGGGTCAGACATGAACCCCAAATTTCGATAAAAGTCAACAACCTGAGGGTCTGCGAATAGAGTAATGTTGCTAATATCCTCACTTCGCAATTTTTTGATGACTTGCCTCATCAACGCTTTGCCCAGGCCCTTCCCCTGGAAGTCTGGGTGAACAACGACATCCCATATGGTGGCGTTGAAGGCGTGGTCTGAGGTTGCCCGCGAAAAGCCAATCAGCCGTCGTTGAGTACCCCGCTGCTCCCACATTGAAACCACTAGAAAGCTATGCTGAATTGCTTTTTTAACTTTCCTTAAGGGACGACGGGACCAACCCACGGCATCACACAGTTCTTCCAGTTCGTAGAGGTCAATATCCCGGTCTGTACTGAAAAAAATGCGCGAGTTGGGGCGATCGCTCGCCGCATCACCAACGTAACCTTCGACCTGAAGCGTCTTTGACACAGCAGGAGCATCTGAACTACTGAACAGGCTTTTCCAAAAACCCATGCAAGCGTGGTTAAGGTAGTAGAAATGAGATCACAGTACTAGATAGTATATTCTGCCGTACCCCTTCTTCGCTGCTACATAAGCGCCAATCAGCAAGTTGAACGATCACAGGCACCGCAACGGCACAATCAAGGGTATAAAGAGTTCACATCTGTTTCTAGTGCCGCCATCAGTCTATTACATCAGGCAGTCGTCCGCTTGACAAAATGAGTTCCCCACTATGGCCTTAGGTTTGAAGTCATCGACACTGGAGCTATTAAAGCGCTTCAACCGGGCGTTTCCCCAGTTTTATGAGCAGTTTGTCAGTAGTGAAATTCAACTGCAAAACCTGAGGCTAGCCTACCACCTGTATCGGACGAAGCAAGCTGTCATTGAGCTAAAGCAGGAAGGCAGCAAAAGTGCTCTCCACTTTGCCTACCGCAACCAATCCTTCTTGTTGAGCGATATCTTTGGTGTACTGGCGGCCTATGGGCTCACCATTCATAGCCTGAGCTTATACGGGCAGATCTATCCCCCCATGCTGGTGTTTATCAAGCTCATTGTGTCCCGCAGCGGCAAGGCTTTAACCGAAAAAACAGCGGAAAACGTCTGCCGAGCCATTCGGGAAGCGCTGGCGGGCCGGTTTGAGGTTGAGGAGATGCTGGCTGTTGAGTTTAACCTGGATGCCGGGTTGGAGCAGGTTGAGACAGAGTTTTATGTGGATCCAGTCTTCCACTTGCCTGCCCTCCTGATTGAAGCTGATAACCAACCGGGGTTGTTCTACAAAGTCATGTATGCCATCTGGCAAGAGGATTTGCTGGTAGTTAATGCAAACCTGCTTGTCTGGCGTGGACGCACTCGCCTCATCCTTTACCTGCTGGGACCTAACGAAAGCCTGATTCCAGAGTATCTGGGACAGAAGATTGCGGAAGGAGTGAAACAGCGTCTGCTGGGGAGGAGGTTTTAGAGCGATCGCCTCCGCAGGTTAGCATAGGACTATGCCAATCATCGACATTCTGGGCGTTCCCCACGTTTACGACCTGACGCAACCAACCACTTCGGGTGAAGTTTTAGTCTTCATTCACGGCTGGCTGCTCAGTCGTCACTACTGGCAGCCATTAGTTGAACGGCTGTCGGTAGATCATCAGTGTCTTGCCTATGACCTGCGGGGATTTGGCTGCTCTCAACCTCAGCCAAACCCTTCAGAGCAGACGATCTGTATCTGTAACAGTTACAAACTGTCAGCCTACGCCAATGACCTGGTGCTGATGCTAAAACAATTAGAGGTCAAACGGGTATGGCTGGTGGGGCATTCTCTGGGGGGCAGCATTGCCCTCTGGGCCGCAGACCAATCCCCTGACTTGGTGAAAGGGGTCATCTGTCTCAATGCGGGGGGTGGAATTTACCTCAAGGAAGAGTTTGAGCGGTTTCGCACAGCAGGACAATGGTTAGTGAAATTTCGTCCTCGCTGGTTGTGCCATGTCCCCCTGTTGGACTTGCTGTTTACACGGGCGAGCGTGGCCCGGGCGATCGCTCCTCAGTGGGGCAGGCAACGGCTGATTGATTTTGTCACTGCCCACCCCGAAGCGGCTCTGGGAGCTTTACTCGACTCAACTACTGAAGCCGAAGTTCATCGCTTACCCCAAATTGTTTCTCGCCTGAAGCAACCAGTTTACTTTATCGCCGGAGGGCAGGATCCTATTATGGAACCTCAATACGTCCGCCACCTGGCAAGCTTTCACACCCTGTTTCAAGGGCATGGAGCAAATGTGATGAAAATTGCCAATTGCGGTCATCTGGCTATGGTAGAGCAGCCAGATGTCGTGGCTGAAAAAATTCGGTCAATTCTTACCAGGCATTGTCTTCGAGGTTTGGAGGATACAGGTTTTGACCAATCCAATTAACATAATCAGGCGATGGCGACAGGCAACAGGTAGCTAAGTAGTTAGGTGCAATTTCTTAACTCAGTGTGCTTGGCACCAGAGTAAGCTCTTATAGAAGAATTTGAGGATCTCAGCATCAGGTTAGGATTAATACCAATTCTCGATTTTGATTTGCGATTTTGAACTGGAAAGCACTAAATCCTGATAGGATTTCAGCCTTTTCATCTATAGACTTATTTTTGAAGAATTGGTATAACTCAGCACTGTTCAATTAAGTACAGTTTATCAAGCACCTTTTAGATTCAACCGCTGTGGTTTTGAACAGATGTGTAAAGCTGCATGACATCTGAAATTGCCATACGGGATTGGGCACCCAGGGTCAGGGGTGAGGTATGTCCCCGTTCCAGATGCTCGGCAGCGGCGCAGGCAATCATGGCGGCGTTGTCCGTGCAGAATTTAAGGGGTGGGAAGAGTACCCGCAGGTTGTGGGCCCCAGCTGCCTGCTGGAGATGATGGCGCAGGCCACTGTTGGCGGCAACCCCACCCCCCACGGCGATGGTGTTCAGTCCACAGTCAAGGGCGCAGGCGATCGCTCGTTTCGTCAGTGCCCGCGCTACCGTTTCCTGAAAACTGGCTGACAGATCAGCAACAGGCAGCGGTTGGTCATTTTGCTGAAATTTTTGGGTGAGCCGCAGAACGGCTGTTTTTAATCCGCTAAAGCTGGAGTCATAGGGATGAAAGCCTCCTTCAGGTAAGGATACCTGACCTTCTGGGAGAGGAAAGGCGGCAGGATTTCCCTGTTTTGCCAGGCGATCAATGACGGGGCCACCGGGATAGCCCAGATCCATCAACCGCGCCACCTTATCGAAGGCCTCACCTGCCGCATCATCGCGGGTTTGCCCCAGAGTTTCGTACTGACCACAATCCTTGACGTAAATCAGGCTGGTGTGACCGCCAGAGACAAGCAAGCAGAGAAAAGGCGGCTGTAGATCTGGGGCCGTCAGGTAAGAGGCATAAATGTGACCCTCCAGGTGATGCACGCCAATGAAAGGCTTCTGGTGCAGGAGTGCCAGGGTTTTGGCAGCAGTTAAACCCACCAGCAGGGCACCTACCAGACCGGGGGCACAGGTGGCGGCAATGCCATCGATTTCAGCCCAGTGCAGACTGGCATCTTGTAATGATTGGGCGATCGCTGCATTCAATGTTTCCACATGCTGTCGCGAGGCAACCTCCGGCACAATCCCTCCGTACCGCTGGTGCAGTGGGATCTGAGACGAAACAACATTACTCAATACTTGACGATTCTTTACGATCGCCACCGCGGTTTCGTCACAACTTGTTTCAATTCCAAGGATTGTCGCCATTTGCTGGTAATTTTTTGGGGTATAGCCACTTCTTGTAGCTTAAAATCAATTGGCTTTGTTAAGAGCAGTATGGCCCTGTTCAATGTCGGTCGTCCTGCGATTGGCAAGTTGACTGCGTCTTGATACATGAAGTTTTTTGTTCTGTAACAAAGGGAAACAATTCCATGAGACGATTGTTTGCTCTAATTCTCGCCTTCTTCCTCTGGTTTAGCATCGCCCCAATCCCATCTGCCAGTGCGGCTCCTACCAATCCGGTGTTAGTTCCTTGCAAAGACTCTCCTGCGTTTCAGCAGCGGATGAAGTCTTCTCAAAGTGCAACGGCAGCACGTCGGGCTGAGGCATATGGTGACTTGATGTGTGGCCAGGAAGGTCTGCCCCACCTGGTTGTAGACCCCGATTATGCTCACCTGGGTGAATTTGTGATCCCTAGTCTTCTCTTCCTGCTCATCGCAGGCTGGATCGGCTGGGCAGGTCGCTCTTACATCCAAGCTGTTAAGAAAACCAGCAACCCTGAAGAAAAGGAAATCATCATCGATGTTCCTCTGGCCATTCAATGTGCGCTGGCGGGTGCTGTATGGCCCCTGGCTGCGCTGAAGGAATTGACCACAGGCGAGCTGACTGCCAAGGATGACGAGATTCCAGTCTCCGTCCGCTAACCGATTCAACGTATTAAACAGCTTTTGGAGAGCCTTTCATGCAATACCTTGTCAAGTATCTTTCCACCGCACCCGTAATTACAGCGATTTGGTTGACGATTACGGCAGGCATCTTGATTGAGTTTAATCGGTTTTTCCCCGATATTCTTTTCCATCCCATGCCCTAGTGCTCTGTTCAGTTTAATCCGATGGGTAGCGATACCCAGGAGGTAAATGAGGGTTAGATTTTGACGGGTCGCAGACCCTCAAAATTTTCCTGACGGAACACGAGTGTTGCAAACACTAGTGGGTAGACCTAACAAGGTAATGATGGTGGCTAGCGCCACTCATCATTACCGACTCAAAAATCATTACGATTTGGGCACTACCCACTAGTAGTTCAGAATTTTGTTCCTGTTAGCTGAGGTTTCGCAGTTGCCAAAGGTGACTGCGAATTTATTTTTTTGTAACAATCATTTGTGTAGCTGTTGCCAGGTTGTCTGGGCCATTGTTTTTGGGGAGTTCGCTCCAGCCAGAGGTTTCACCCTTGCACCCGCCCTCCGCCTGTTGCTATGGCTATAACAGTCAAACGTTGAGGCGTTGCTGATTCCAGGGATGAATTTAGAGTTGGATGAATGGAAACTTCGTTCCAATTCATCCTGCGATTCAGCAACACCACCGTTGAACCCACTAACCATCCTGAAACTTAAGCAACCTATGCAAAGCAAGGAACTGCGGACCCATTTGCAGGAACAAAAAAAGGGGGAGGTTATTCACGCCCCTGGTGATTTTCAGTTTGGCGATCTGGTAACTCCGATCAATGCCTCGCGGTGGGTAAAGACCTATCTCAATTACCTGCCTGCTTTCCGTCAAGGTTTAACGCCTTTGCAGAGAGGTCTGGAAGTGGGAATGGCGCATGGCTACTGGTTGGTGGGACCTTTTGCCCGGTTAGGACCACTACGCGATAGTGCGATCGCCAATCTGATCGGCTTTCTTTGTGCGGTTGTTCTGATTGCTGTTTCTACCTTTGCTCTGGGTCTGTATGCCCTCAGCAATCCACCAGCCCCCACTATTGTCACTGCACCAGACACATTCAAAACCTCTGGTGGTTGGAGTCGTTTTGCCAATGGGTTCCTGATTGGCGGAGTGGGGGGAGCGATCGTGGCCTGGCTGGTGCTGGTTGGAGCAGAATTGTCAGGGTGGTAAGGAGTAAGGGGAGTGGGGGAGTAAGGGAGTAGGGGAGTAGGAGGTAGAGAAACAGCCCATCTATCTATCTCTCTGTTCCCCAGCCATCGGTACTACGATGTAACCTTCGGAGCGATCGCCCAGAATCCAGTTGCGTTCTAAGCCCCAGTACCACCAGTGGGCAGCGATGTAGGCGCAGATGATGCTGTCAAGCTGGTCTTCCAGGGCTTTGAGCGCAGTTCCAGTGAGGGGAATTTCCGGTATCAGGGGGTTGCCCTGGGCGATGTTTAACGCCGGATCTAATTGGGGCAGGCGATCGCAAATGTATGTTCTGAGTTTCGTCAATTCCGCTCTGCGTTCTGCCAGCGCTCCTTTTTTGTATTTCAAAATCCGCTCCAGGCCAAACAGATGGACGATCGCCGGGTGGGGAAAGGCTTCGATTTGATAGCGACCGGGCTGTTTGGGTTCCATGTGGGGCGCATGTTGAAAGCCACGAGCCTCTAAACTTAGCCCAAAGCCGACGGTGCGTTCTGCGAAACGACTGCCCAGGTTCGCTGGATAGCAACCGGCATGATAGCGTCCGAAGTATTTGTGGGCGAGGCGATCAGGCAGGCGCATTCCAGTCGGGTTCGGGATCAGCGTGGGGGCATCAACTGCGACCAGGGCAGGTTCTGGGTCTGGTGCCCAAAAATCGATCCAGGCGAGGACATCGGCGATCGCTTCCCGTCGTTGCAAGTCCAGCAGTTCTAGACGGCCCTGCTGCCACTCCAGGCAACACAACCCACTGGCTCCTGATGTCCAGCCAAAGTCAATTCCCAGAAATTTCATTGAGTCGCGATCGTCTCATCCACTGCCTTCCCATTTTGACTTCTCTCTCCCAACTCCCTTTCTCCTCTACAATTCATAAAAGGGTAATGCCCAAATCGTAATGATTTTTGAGTCGGTAATGATGGCGGCTGGCGCCGCTCATCACTCCCTTGTTAGGTCTACCCATAAAAGAAATCTGTCTGGACACTCTAAAACTATGCCAATCAAACGGGGCGACATGGTAAAGGCTGTGAAAGAAAAACTGGAAAACAGCCTGGAAGCAAAAGCCAGCGACGTTCGCTTTCCTCCCTACATCTATGAAACGCCGGGTGAGGTGGTTGATCTAAGCGGCGACTATGCTCTCATCAAATGGGGAATTGTGCCAACTCCTAACATCTGGTTGCGGGTTGACCAGGTGGAGCCGTTTGGCTGAAATTTTAAGGGAAGTAAGGGGCGAGAAGTGAGGGGTTAGAAGTCAGGGGGAAAGCAGGGAGTGGGGAAGTTTTGAGTTCTGAGTTTTCATCTCACCCCTCACTCTTCACTCCTTACCCCTCTCTAACAACTAACAACCAGCAACTATAACCAATAACTGACTCTCACCCCTTTCCACCTCCATCCACCGGATGCTGGCCATAAAACGGCAGAGCCCCCGACCAATGGGGATGGTTTCCTTGCTGCCAGGCCCGGTAAGCCAGTTCGAGAAGACTGCACACTGAAAACCCCAGTCCTCCTTCGACTTTGACCAGATGGCAGGGCTGCCTCTGGTGTGTCAAAATTTGCTGCCAGGCTTCTGGGTTCATTACGGTATCGGGCAGAAGGGTTTTCAATCCCATTCCATTCAGAGCAGGCTGGTAAATTGCGCAGAAGAGTTCTTCCCGTTGGGCACGCATTTGAACCGCGATCGCCCGCGGTTCGGGAAGTTTTGACTGTTCAGCCCAGGCGATCGCGGCCAGGGTTGAAATCGCAAACAGGGGAATTTCCAACTGCTGAGCTAGGGTGCGGGCCGTAACAACGCCGATGCGGGTTCCCGTGAAGCCTCCGGGACCCCTAGCAACTGCTATCCAGGCCAGATCGGTCCACCCCTGCGGTTTCAAAAACTCTGCCAGATAGACATGCAGGTGAGTGGATAGATCGCGCCCCAGTTCCCAAACCTGAGAGCGAGAGTCTCCTGAAAAGTTGCTGATGGCAAGCCCCAGATCAGGGCTGGCGGTGTGGAGGGCTAAACCGTATTGTTTGAAATTGAAAGGCGCAGAGGTCAAATTTTGTGAAATATTCCCAGTTACAAAAGGCTTAATAGAACAAGCAAGACAATAGCAGAAGCGGCTGCCATTCCCATTACTCCACCGTGTTCGTCTGTTCGATTCCTGGCAGAGGTTAAGTTATGCGTATCCAAAGGTTCTACCCAACGAAGATCTACCCAACGAAGATCAGGCAATCTTGGATGATAAATGGGATGTAGACCTTGCCCTTGTAGTAACGGAGACAGGTCAGGTGGGTTTTGATGGTTAGCTGGCAGGAAGTTGTGCCCTTCCACTCGCAACTGTAAATCAAGTAAGTTTTGGGGAGAAGGCTCCTGTAGAGTTCCTTTGAGCACCGAAGAGAGATCTATTTGATTTTGGCAATAAGTCCTCTGTAAACCTTGCTTTTCTATCAATGAAGATAAATCCGGTACCCTCTGCCCCCCATTGCATTGCAAGATTTGCGGGTCTAACAAAGGACTCTCAAAGGTCTGAGGCACCGGAGGAAGCTGCACTACTGTCTTCATCACTCCCGACTCCCGACTCCCCATCTTCAGTTGGTTTATTCGTCCAAAAATGGCTGTAATATCTCCAATTCTAAAATTTTTTCTCAGGTCTTGAGTTTATCCTGCAGGACTACTTAAGTAGCTGGGTGCAATTAAATTAAAGATGGTTTTGGGGGTGGAGGGGGTGAAACCTCCTGCCTGAGGGC
>JAIMBL010000104.1 GCA_023511615.1 Leptolyngbyaceae cyanobacterium HOT.MB2.61 | reverse complement strand
TCTGCGTTTCAGTCAGTTTCAACTGACTTTAGCTTTGAGCCAGAACTTTAGTTCTGAGCTTATTTCAGTGCCATTCAACTTTAGATAGGTGTTCGTCTTTGGCTGTTCGTCTTTAGATTAGGAAGAAGGGAGACAAAATCCTTGGGAAAATTGCGGCTCACCCTGGATGGCATCTCCTGACCACTAACCACCAACCACAACCACCTATGTTCTTAATTACTGGCGCAACCGGAGGGCTTGGTCGCAGAATTGTGCGATTACTGCGCGAGCGAGGAGAACCTGTGCGGGCGTTTGTCCGGCTGACTTCTCGCTATGCTGAACTGGAGCACCGGGGGGCAGAAATTTTTATTGGGGATTTACTGCGCGATCGCGACATCCACAAAGCCTGCCAGGGTGTGCAATATGTGATTAGCGCCCACGGCTCCAACGAAGCATCGGAAGGAGATGCGGAATCTATCGACTACCAGGCCAATATTGAATTGATTGATCAGGCAAAGGCTGCCGGAGTGAAGCATTTCGTTTTCATTTCCGTTCTGGGGGCAGACCGGGGTTATGAAGATGCTCCTGTCTTTAAGGCGAAGTGGGCTGTAGAGAGATATCTGCAAGCCAGTGGCCTGAACTATACGATCCTGCGTCCTTCTGGGTTTGCCTCCAACCTGTTGCCGCTGGCGGAGCGGTTTCGGCAAACGGGCATCTACTTGCTGATTGGCGACCCTCAAAATCGCTCATCCATTGTCAGCACAGACGATCTGGCCCGCATTGCCGCGGATTCAGTCACCCTGGAAGGGGCACGAAATCAAGTTTTGCCCGTTGGAGGCCCCGAAATTTTGAAACGGGGAGAAATTCCACGAATTTTTAGCCAGGTACTGAACCGCGAACCGACGATTCTGAATCTGCCTCTGTTTGCGTTTGATGGCCTGCGGGGAGCGATCGGTCTGTTCAATCCCAAACTGCGCACTTCTCTGGGAACCCTCCGTGCTTTGCTGGCGAATGAGTTTTTCTGCACACCCACCGAGATTCAACGTCTGGAAACCCTATTTGATTTGAAGCTGGAAACCCTGGAAAGCTTTCTCCGCCGCTACTTAGGTGTTTAGGTTAGCCATGGCGAAGACCCTGTAAAGAGTGGATTATGATTGGCGTAAGCCTTCCAGTTGCTGGAGCTGTTGAGACTGTTCTTGTAAACGGGCTTCCAGTCTGTCGCACACCAGTTCGCACAAATCAAAGATCAACGGGTCAGCAATGTCGTAGTACACGCTGACTCCTCTGGGTTGGCGCAGGACAATACCCGCCTGAGCCAGAATTTTCAGGTGCTTCGAAACATTGGCTTGCCCCAGGCCCGTGATCTCCATAATTTCGGAGACATTTTTGGAACCAGATTTGAGAGCACACAAAACCTGGAGGCGGCTGAGTTCTGACAGTACCTTAAAATATTCCGCAACCTGGGCAAGAGCAGCAGTAGAAAGCTGAGACATGAGACTTCGTTGCCTGAAAGTGATCTATAGCTTTAGCCAACAGACCCAGAGCGGGGTGCAGGGGTGGAACCTCCGGCTGGGGGCGTAGCTCCCACACTCCTTTAAATCCGATGTCCTGAGCAAGCTGGCGGCAGCGATAGCTCAATTTTAACTTGTCTAATCATATTACTATATAGTAGTATAGTGATTAAATCAATCATGGAGAAATCAAATGCTGTTTCGACAACTTTTTGACTCTGCTACGAGTACCTACACCTACTTGGTGGCAGACCCGCAAACTGCTGAAGCCGTTCTGATTGACCCGGTGTTAGAGCAAGTAGAGCGGGATGTTACCCTGCTCAACCAATTGGGCTTAACCCTGCGCTACTGTCTTGAAACTCATGTTCATGCTGATCACATCACGGGTGCAGCCGAACTGCGCCAACGGACTGGATGTGTCGGTGTGGTGCCAAAACGGGCACAGGTAGAGTGTGCTGACCAGTTCATTGGCGATCGCGATCGCTTGCAGGTTGGGGCCGTGGAAATTGAGGCGATCGCCACACCGGGACATACCGACAGTCACATGGCGTATCTGATTAACAGTAGCCATCTATTAACGGGGGATTCGCTGTTGATTCGTGGCTGCGGTCGTACAGACTTTCAAAGCGGTGATGCGGGAACCCTGTTTGATGCGATTACGCAACGGTTGTTCACATTGCCAGACAACACACTGGTTTACCCAGGTCATGACTATCGGGGACACACCGTTTCCACCATTGGGGAAGAAAAGCGATGGAATCCTCGATTGGCTGGGCAGAGCCGTGACACATTTATTCAGTTGATGAATGGATTGAACTTGCCTAGTCCGAAAAAGATTGCGGAAGCCTTACCAGCCAATGAGCGCTGTGGCAGTACTGCGTCACTCACTGCTTAAATGAAGCCCCCGACAACGATTACCCTGATGATTCAATTTGACGAACGTTCACTCAAAGGAATTCACAATGGCTCAAATCCAGACTTCAACCCCACAAACCATCGACGCACCTACACTCAAACAATGGCTTGATCGCCAATCAGCCCTCTTAATCGATGTGCGTGAGCCTATCGAATACGCCACCGAACACATTCCTGGAGCAGTCTCCCTTCCCCTGTCGAGGCTTGATTCGAGTCAGATTAATCTTCAACCAGGACAACGCCTCGTGCTGTATTGCCAGTCTGGCAAGCGCTCTGCTCGGGCTGCTGAACTTTTGAGGATGGCGGGATTTGCCAATGTCACTGAATTACAGTGCGGTATCTCTGCCTGGAAAGCCGAAGCTTACCCAATCGCAAAAAGCCAGAATGCACCTATCAGTTTGTTCCGTCAGGTGCAAATTATAGCGGGCACACTCGTTGTATTGGGCACGATTCTGGGCATCACAGTTTCGCCGTGGGGCTTGCTCCTGAGCGGTTTGGTCGGTGCCGGGTTGGTGTTTGCAGGCGTGACCAATACCTGTGTGTTGGGACTGCTCCTTGCCCAACTGCCCTACAACCGCCGTGTCGGTCAGCGCTGGTCGTAATTATTGAGGATGCAGGATGCTATATGCACTGGGGCACTTATTGGCGATCGCGATTGGAGTAAGTCTTGGCCTCCTGGGTAGCGGGGGTTCGGTGCTGGCATTGCCCGTGTTGGTCTATGTCATGAGCATTCCCACCAAATCTGCAATTGCCATGACGCTGATAGTTGTGGGTTCGGTGAGTTTAGTGGGAGTCATTCCCCACTGGCGGCGGGGCCATCTCAACGGCAAAACGGCGATTGTATTTGGTTCTGCCGCCATGCTGGGTGCCTACCTGGGAGCGCGATTGGCGACCCAGCCCTGGGTGACGGAAGCCTTCCAGATGGTGCTGTTTGGAGTTGCCATGTTCCTGGCGGCTGGACTGATGATTTATCGCACGGCAAAATCTGAACCACTGGCTGAATCAGGCCAGGATAGAGGATTCCACCAGCAACCTGTTTGTAAGTATTGCTGGCTATGGCTGATGGCAGAAGGCATCGGTGTCGGGGGTTTGACCGGACTCGTGGGCGTAGGAGGTGGCTTCGCAATCGTACCAGCCCTAGTCTTACTGGGCAAGCTTCCGATAAAGCAGGCGATCGGTACATCGCTGCTGATTATTGCCGGCAATTCTATCGCGGGCTTACTGGGCTATCTCGGACAGGTTGATTTGAACTGGCACCTGACGGTTTCCTTTACCTTTGCAGCGGGACTGGGAAGCGTGCTGGGCAATTACTTGGGGCAGTTCATTTCTGCCAATCAACTGCAAAAGGGATTTGGTTATTTTTTACTGGCGATCGCCACCTTTGTATTGGTGAAGAACTATGCCAATTTCCGCGTTTCGCAAAAGTTTTCTGCCACCTCAACAACATCAACCATCAAAACTGTACGGGTGGATTTAGCAAGAAGAAATTAAGCATCGTCGCAACAAAAACTTCAAGCTTATCCCCCTCCTTCAACAACTTGAAAGAGGATCACAGCAATGGATGACTATTTCCCTATAGACAATTCTGCATTGAATCGACGGCAATTTCTTAATTTTCTGACGGGCACCGCCTTCGCCGCCACGGCTGGATCGACCCTTTACCCCATGCTCAAGTTTTTCATCCCAGGCGATGAAGCAGGTCATGGTGGTGCAATCCTTGCCAGGGATCGGTTAGGCAATCCTATTCCTGCTTCTCAACTGCTGGCAAATCCACCAGGAAGTCGTGCCTTGATTGCTGGATTGGCAGGGGAACCTACCTATCTCACCGTTACGGCAGCCAATACATTAGATGAGATCGGCATTGTAGACAACTGCACGCACCTGGGATGCACCTTTCCCTGGAACGACATCGACCAGCAGTTTCAATGTCCGTGTCATGGTTCTCGCTTTGCTCCTGACGGTTCTGTTGTGCGGGGTCCAGCTGATCGCCCCCTTAAGCTGGTTCATGTTCGGGTTCAAGGAGAAGCCATCTGGATTTCTCCCTGGACGGAACCTGACCCTCGGACCGGACAGCAACCCTGGTGGAGTTAGGAGACATTGCAACAAATGGCCAAAAAGTCTAAAGGCAGACGCTCTCAGTGGATCATGATTTGGTTTTATCCCCTGATTGCGATCGGTGGCTTGTTTTACCCGCTCCTGGGGTATTTGATGCTGGTGATGATGCTATTCCTCATCATCTATGCTTACTTCAAAGCGAGATATTGGTGTGGCAATCTCTGTCCGAGAGGTGCATTTCTAGATATCGTCATGCCCCACTTTACACGCGATCGCCCCTATCCCCGTTTGTTTACTCGCAAGTGGTTTCGCTGGGGTATATTCGGGCTGTTCATGAGTGTATTTATCTCTCGCCTGACAGCTACAGGCGGAAATCTGATTGCAATGGGTGGGGTGTTCGTCAGTATGTGTGTTATCACCAGTCTCATTGCCATTCCCTTGGGGATAGCAATGAGACCCAGGGCTTGGTGTGCCTTCTGCCCCATGGGAACTTTGCAAGAGAGCCTGGGCAAGATAGGACAGCGCCAGCGAAAGCACAACGAGGTGAAACGACTCTTCTGGTACTGTGCATCTGTGACCTAAACTGACTGCTATAACAACTGTTGAGATGGTTAAGCAAGGGGTGTAGGGGCGAAGCCCCCAAGCCAGAGGTTCTACTCCTGCATCCCGTCCTAACTAACCCTTCAATTTCAAAGTGGCTGAGCGCAATGGCTCTCCTGAGAGTTTATACCAATCCTCCATGCTGAAGTTTCAGCACCCCAAAGAATAAAAATCTCGCCCTCTTCTCTTGCAGAAGGAAGCTTGGGGATGAGGGCATTTTCAGAGCAATTCTTGATTTTGGATTTGCGATTTTGGATTGACAAGCACTAAATTCTGAGGGGGTTCTAGCCTCTTCATCTGTAGCCTTACTTTGCAGAATTGATATTACGCTACTCTTTCACTGGCAAGCCGGGAGGGCCCTGAAACTACGGTCTCAAAGGTTTCGAGATTTTTCAAAATTCTTTAATTCAGGTTAAACTATAACTCCATTGGGGTTGGCGGTGCTGGTTAGCAGATTAACCACCTGAGCAGCGGTCAAAGTGGGGTTTGCGCTCAGGATCAGTGCCGCTGTTCCGGCTACGTAAGGTGCAGCCATTGAGGTACCGCTGTAGTACTGGTAAGTGTTATTGGGAGTTGTGGAGTAGGTGCGGACGCCTGGTGCCACAACATAATTCATGACCGAAGCCCCTGCATTATTAGAAAAGCTGGCAACTTGATTATTGATGTTTACGGCACCGACGGCAATTCCCCACTGACTGGCCAGGTTGGCTGGGAAGGTTGGCTGATTTGCCCCTTCATTACCCGCCGACATCACCACAACCGCACCCAGTTGGGTGGCGTATTGAATTGCGGCAGTAACTTCCTCCGAAGAACCCCCTCCTCCCAGACTCAGGTTAATCACCCGTGCACCATTGTTGGCGGCGTAACAAATACCTGCTGCGATACCGGGATAGGTGCCAAATCCATCCGCATCCAGAACCCGCACTGGCATGATTCTGGCACCGTAGGCAACGCCAGTGACACCGATTCCGTTATTTTCAGCGGCGATCGCCCCTGCAATATGGGTACCGTGGCCACTCAGATCCAGCGGAGTGTTGTCATTATTAACAAAATCCCATCCCAGCACATCATCGATATAACCATTGCCATCATCATCGATCTCATTTCCGGCAATTTCACGGACATTGATCCAGATATTATCGTTCAGGTCTGGGTGAGTATAGTCCACGCCACTATCAACCACAGCTACAGTGATTCCCTGGCCAATGTAACCCCTTGCCCAAACTTCTGGCGCATTCACCTGATCCAGGCCCCAGTTAATGCTACCCAGGTTTGGAACTTCAGAAAAAGGCTGCTGCCCCAGGGCCAAGGCGACGGCTGCCGCTGCATTAACCAGTCCGTAGCCGTATTGGGTACTGTAGTTTACTGACTGGCTAACTAAACTTGCCGACAGGGTGAGGGCATAGTTTGTGCCACCACTGTAGGGGTAGACCCGAATGTAGTAGGTACCTGTGGCCAGTGTGCGGGTAATGGACTCCGGACTGGTGCCACTGGCAAGGGAACTGGCAATCAGGTTACCAGCCCTGTCGAGGAGTTGAACGTCTGCATCCGCAGTCAGACCAGTGAGGGAGAGGCTGAAGCCATTGATCTGGCTCAAACTGAAGCGGAAGTAATCATTCGGGTCGGCGGGACCGACCGATTCGTAGATAGTTTGAGAACTGCTGAGGATACCCAGGTCGCGAGCAGTAGCCAAAGTGTTGCCAGCATCGATCGCCAACACTGGTTCAGTTTGAGTGACGAGGGTGTCAGAGATAGTCTCTGAAGGCTTTCCTGGTTGAGGCGAAACCGATGGTTGGGGAGAACGAAGGTTAAACCGGGTTTTACGAAGGGAGGAATCCACTGCGGCAGCACTGCCATGGTTCCGAAATGGCTCTTGCAGCCCATCCCCCCACCGGGCACGCCCCATCAAACCAGAAGCTTTTGGAAAATATTCTGTCAAACAGTGAGAAGAGTAAAAGTGGCTTTCACTCCAGCCTTTGGAGCAACCCGGCATCTCCAAAATCCCTGACATGACTGCACCTTTCATTGAATGAGAGCTTGTGTCCGGAAAACGGCACAACTGCGGTTTCCATCTTCAACTACAGACAATACAAATCAGGATGAACGCTCAGATCTTCATGAGCTCTTTAAAGAAGACATTCTTACTTTACGTAATTTCGCAGAGAAAATCTAAGACATACAAAAAGAAAAATCATTTGATAGAGCTTGATTAAGCGATCTTTCTAAGAAATTATCACTGATCACCCTCACAGCTTTTTTGTGATTTGGATCACACAAACTCCGCGGGATTTACGACTTGGATTCGGAGCCAGAAACCAGAAGTCGGCTCTAGGGAGTGAAGGAGCGGAGGGGGATACTCATCCCTTCCCTCTTAATTCTTATCAGGAGCTGATTAAGGAACCTCACTAATTTTGGTTAAGGAATCAGAGCGAGGTTGGAAGCAACCCTGTATAGTACTGGTGCTCACTGGGAGTTTTTGGTATCAAGGTAGCGGCTATGAACCTTCCGTTTATTCTTGATGTTGCGATCGGCTTACTTTTCATCTACTTAATTCTGAGCTTGCTTGCATCCGAGCTTCAAGAATTATTGACTACTCTTTTGCAATGGCGAGCAAAA
Organism: Leptolyngbyaceae cyanobacterium HOT.MB2.61; assembly: GCA_023511615.1. Taxonomy (GTDB): domain Bacteria; phylum Cyanobacteriota; class Cyanobacteriia; order Leptolyngbyales; family Leptolyngbyaceae; genus Leptothermofonsia. Next base: position 9,212 of record JAIMBL010000104.1, on the reverse strand, counting down.
CATTTAAAGGATTCAATTGAAATTCTTTTAGCAGGCGGTACCGACACAAAAGAAGAAGAGCAAGTTAAAGATCTGGTCGATCGCCTCTACAATAATCCGCTCTTAAAGACCGTCAATCAGGAAGCTAAAGGGCTGATTGCTCAGAGCTTGAGAGCCATTACCCGCTGGGTCATACCGGGTAATCGCAAGGGCGCTTTTGGCAGCAATCAATCCACGGGACCTTCGTACATTCCTCCTGAAACGTTTGCCACTTCGCTGATGGACAGTTTGGGGATTTCGGTTCTGGCAGACAAGTTAACGGAAGTTCGATTAGGCAAGTTTGTTAATCGCGTTGTAGGTACGTTTTCTAATCGCGAAGATGGCACCGTAGAAATTCCTGAAGATCATTCTTTAGCAGACAATTGGGAAAAAGGTGGAGTTCGAGTTATTGCAGAGAAGGTTGGAATCCGAAACTTAAATTCTGATGAAAGGTTCAGAATTCTGGTTGAAGATTATGATGATATTTTGAAAGACTATCAAACTGGACAGGCTGCTTTAACGACTTGCATTGAGCGGATGGGCTACAGTCTTAATGGCTATATTGATGCGTGTGCAGATGTCCCCCCGGAAGAATTTAATCTGGAACCAAAAGCCAAAGAGTATTTTATTCGGCGCTTGAAGCTCTTTAAACTGGGGCTCTTTGGTGAAAAGAATGAGCGGGCAATTTTGTCGGGCGGGCTCCAGCCCAATGCCTACGAAGTTGCCGAAATGGTGAATCAGGCAAGTAAAACCCATCAAGAAATTGCTACTGCCTATGAGCAGTTAAAAACAAAAGCAGGGGCGATCGCGGAAAAGGTAGATGCCCAACTTCAGGCGTTGCTAGAGGAATATAATCGGGATCTGGATAAGCCCCTTACGATTCGAGATCTCCCCAATGAGCAACGTCGCCTTTATATCAGCCAGGCTCTTACAAACTTGATTGAATCGGGTGAACTCAGCGACGCGGACCGAAAAACCTACGAAAACTATGAAACTTATCAGGAAATCAAGCAACTTTTAAATAAAGTTCCCAAATCCATCCGGGAAAGCCTCGAAGGCCTGGCAGGGCGGGCCTATTCGAAAGTACAACGCACCGAAAGCTACGTCAATCAATTTCGAGAAGAAATTGCAATCTGGTTCGATCGCTCCATGTCCCGCGCATCTGGAGTTTATAAGCGAAATGCAAAGGGCGTCGCGATTATCCTGGGCGTGCTGCTGGCAATCATTACCAATGCCGACTCGTTCTACATTGCAAATCGGCTTTCGAGTGATGAGAATCTCCGCAAAGTCGTAACCGATCGAGCAACTCAGGTTCCTTTAGGCAACAACGCTACCTTAAACGCTGAGCGCCTTGAGCAGTTGAAGGATGAGGCTGAACTTGCGCTTCGTGACCTGACATTACCAGTGGGATGGGACCCTCCTAACCTAATTCGCCAATTTAGATGCGAGTTGGGTAAAGGCTCTCCGCCAGAAACTGGCGATGCAGCCCTGATAGAGACCAGAGCCGAAGAGCGTACTGACCTTCGTCAGGCTTGTCTGGGCCCCGAAGCGCCCACCAATGTTCCAGTGGTTGCCCAACTCATTGTCGCCAAGCCCATGGAATTGTTTCGACGGTTGATGGGATGGCTGGTGACGGGGATTGCGATCGCCATGGGTGCCCCATTCTGGTTTGATCTGTTAAGCAAGGTCGTTAATGTCCGTAATACCGGAGGTAAACCACCATCACCCTCAACCTGAGGAATTGGGAGGTTTCCTCTCCCCTTGAACCCATAGCCGTTCGTTATGTAATAGTTCTTAATCCACACTCCAAAACGAATCACTGGAATGGCCGTAGCAACTGACACCCGCTCAAACTGAGACAGCAACTCGGACTGTACGGGATGCCAGCTATCTGAAAGAATGACAGCATTCCGGCTTTGAAAGAATGCATCATCCTTATCCCAGAAGTCGAACTGATCAACCCGGTCTGAGACGACCCGCACGTTTTTGTCATTCAGCTGGTAGGCTAGGGCAGAAGCGGTTCGGTAATCCGTAGCAATCAGCAAAGGATCTGTCCCAAAACTCGCGGCCTCTGCTGCGACCGCCTCCGCCAGCTGATTCCAACCAAACAACATGCGCGAGTCAGGGTCTTCGTCCTTGCTCAACAGGGCAGATAGCGGCAAAAATCCGTAATGGATAACCAGCAACCCTGCAAATAGCAGTCCCAAAAACTGTCCAGTCAAGAACAGACGCCTGCGAGTGAGATGCAACCCGGAATCAGCCAGCAACCGAGCATAGCCAAATTGGATGCCTTGCCTGTGATTCTTTTCCCATTGCGGACTCGTTAAGAAAGAGCCTGACGCCAGGGGAAAGAGAAGCAGGTAGGCGGTGATATTCCAGTAATAAAGAGCCGCAGATACCAGCGAAATAGTGGTGAGAGTAGCAGTGGAAATAATGAATACCCAAAAGGCAACCATCGGGTAAACCGATTTCATTACCAGGGGGGGAGTTAGTTGTTTACAGTCAGTTTCGTTCCCATTCCCCACTCCCCACTCTCCCCCACCGTAACTATCTGATTCAAAAAACATTCTCAATCCATAAACAAAACTGATCCAATTCACAGGGGAGACCGTCAAGAATGAAAACAGCACAAAGTTTAGAAATGGACCAATCTTGAAATGGAAATCTCCCGTATTCACGCTGCGATTGGCATAGTAACGGAAGGATTGAAAGTCATTGGAGATGTTCCAGAACAAGATAGGAATCAAAGCCATTGCTACGATCGCCCCCGCTCTCCAAATTCGGCGATCGCCCCAGAGTGGACGTAACCGCCGATCAGCCACCATCACGGCCACAAAACTCAGTCCCACAAAAACGACACTGTATTTGCACAACCCGGCCAGGGCGATCGCCCCTGCCGCGCCGTATAACCGCCAACTTTCCCCTCTGCCATCTGCCAGATATCCATCCAGAAACCGAATGAACAGATACGCTGAAATCAACGAGAAGGTAATTAGTAGGTGATCATGCCAGGCCAGAGCCAGAAACAGAAAGTACAGCGGCGAAGCCAGCACCAGCAGCACTAAAACCCAGAAATGGTGGCGAGCATTCTGCCCATACAGATAGTGTGTAATGCGGTAATAGGTGTAGAAAAAGACGATATTACTGAGCAGGTTCGGCAATCGCAGAACAAAATTGGACCGTCCGAATAGAGCTGTAAACAGCCCCTGAACCCAGGCCTGTAAGGGTGGGTGGTCGTAGTAAGACCAATCCAGATGTTGCCCCCATAGCCAGTAATAGGCCTCATCTGGATTGGGAAAGGTATTAAACCAGAACACCAGCCGCAGAAGCATGAAGGCAATCAACAGTGGTAGACGCAACCTGAAGGGCATGTATCCAAACCTCTTTTGCCGTACTCCCCTATAACCCGCCCCGATTAAAGAGGTAAACACCATCCCGCTGATAGCGGAGGTTGAAATTGGGAGCTTTTTGAAGCTGATTCACAAGATTCCGCGCAAATTCTGAAGTACTCATCCAGCCAGGATGGCGAGTGTCGAGTAGCACATAGTCAAACGCTGCCAGGTCAGGAGAGGGGGCACTGGCAATCGTAAACCGGATTTGGGGGCGATGGGTGAGGTGGGGCACAATGTTATGCGTGGTAAGGACACTGCCTTTACTCTGCACCTGAGCTACCGCCGCTCGTGTGGCACTCCAGGTATCGAGCGAATTGAGGTAGCGCGAACCAAAGTAGCCATACTTTGCCAGAGCCAGAAACGCAATCAGCGACCAGAGAAGAATCTTCCAGCGGGTTCTAAGCCAGGTTTTTTGGGAGGCAAGGGCCGCTATCACCGCCAACAACAGAAACGGTAGGACAGGTAATGAGTATTGATGCACCAGATCTCTCTGGCTGGGCGCATCAGAGAGGATATTCATAACCAGTACGGGGAGTGCGGCAGTGAGAGGGGCCAAACAATGAATAGACAATCCCCAAAGCAACGGAGCGATGAGAAGTAGCCCGTATTCTAACGTCGCCAGAGAAAACACCTTGCCCAATACCAGATCAGGCTTAAGAAACAGGTTTTTAGCAATTTCCAGAACCGAATCACCCAGGTAGGCATAGCGCAGGGTGGCCTCAACACCCCCAGGTCGAAAGGCTGGAATGACCACCTGGGTGGCAATGAGAAACCAGGCAACGCCAGTAATGAGGGCGATCGCTCCACACACCCGCTTCTTCTCAAATACCAGCAACCAGAACCCCATCGCCGCAACAGTTAATGACAGGGCATCCCGACAACCCAGAATGATGATCGTGCAAATGGCAAATCCCCAAACCTTGTTCTGCCGCGCGGCCCAAACAGCAGTCAGAATTAAGGGCAGAGCCATCACCTCTGGATGAAAATCAAACAGATTGAGGTTGAAAATGAGCGGATAGAGCAGGTAAACCGCCGCCAGCGTTGTTGCCAGAGATCCTTGCAGACCAGCTTGGCGAGCGAGGTGATAGGTGGGCAAAGCACCGAGGGCAAGAGCGATCGCCTGCACTGCAAATAGCCAGTAAACGCTGGGATAAATCTTGTAAAACAACGCCAGCGGATACACCATCCAATCAGCATGTCCCCCCAGAAAGTGGAAGCCCCAGAAAGACACAACCGGAACCTGCCCCTGGCTGATGAGGTAAATCGCCTGATCAAAATAGCCCAGGTCAAACGCTCCTGATTGAAACAAAATATGCCGTGCACTGCTGGCGATCAACAGAAGCAACGCCCAACCAGCTATCATCCAGCCAGGCAGTCCAGATTCTGGGAAAGGGAGATAGCGGGCCATTGAGTAGATGACGGAGTTGTTGGTTGTTAGTTGTTGGTTAAGTGAGGGGTGAGGGGTAAGGGGGAATGGGGTGATGGGTGATTGTTCTTTGCAGCTATCACTTCCCACTCATCCACTCATCCACCCTCTCCCTTAAGCTCCTCCCTGGCGCAGTTTTTCTAGTACGCTGCGGTCTTCCAGGGTAGAAACATCGCCAGAGACCTCTTCGCCTGCTGCCAGGGAACGCAACAACCGCCGCATGATCTTACCCGATCGCGTCTTGGGTAGGGCATCGGCAAAGCGGATTTCTCCCGGACGGGCGATCGCTCCAATTTCCTGAACCACGTGGTCCTTTAACTCCTTTAGCAGAGCATCACTGGGGCTATGGTTGCCTTCCAACGTCACAAACGCCACAATATCCTGTCCTTTCAGCTCGTCGGGTTTACCTACAACTGCCGCTTCGGCCACGGCTGGGTGAGATACTAGCGCAGACTCAATTTCCATCGTTCCCAGACGATGCCCGGCAACATTGATCACATCGTCCACCCGACCCATCACCCAGAAATAACCATCCTCATCTCGCCGGGCTCCATCTCCGGCAAAATAGGTATAATGCCCATCCTTGGGTGGAATGTGTTCCCAATAGGTGCGACGGAACCGATCCGGATCGCCATAAACGGTGCGCATCATGCCAGGCCAGGGATGCTGCACTGCCAGATAACCACCTTCATTTGTGCCAACCGAATTCCCCTCCAGATCGACCACATCTGCCAGGATGCCAGGGAAGGGTAAGGTGGCTGAACCCGGCTTAGTGGGAATTGCCCCCGGAAGGGGTGTAATCATGATGCCGCCCGTCTCCGTTTGCCACCAGGTATCCACAATCGGGCAGCGCTCACCTCCAATCACCTTGTAATACCACATCCAGGCTTCTGGATTGATCGGTTCACCCACCGTTCCCAACAGGCGCAGGGAAGAGAGATCTCGTGCTCTGGGCAAATGTTCTCCCATTTTGATAAAGGCGCGAATGGCTGTGGGAGCGGTGTAAAAGATATTAACGCCATACTTTTCAATTACATCCCAGAAGCAACCAGGGTTGGAGGGGCGCGGCGCTCCTTCATACATCAAGGTGGTTGCCCCATTTGAGAGAGGACCATAGACAATGTAGCTGTGGCCTGTGATCCAGCCCACATCCGCCGTACACCAGTACACGTCCTCATCCCGCAGGTCGAAGATCCACTGCGTTGTCATATGGGTATAGAGGTTGTAGCCGCCCGTGGTATGGACAACGCCTTTGGGTTTGCCGGTGCTGCCGGAGGTGTAGAGGATGAATAGCATGTCTTCGCTGTCCATCGGTTCGGCAGGGCAATCGGCAGAAGCGCCCGCTTGCAAGTCGTGCCACCAGTGGTCCCGTCCTGGCTGCATGGAGATAGTCTGCCCGGTCCGTTTAACCACCAGCACATTTTGCACACTGGGGACGGTGTTATTGGACAGGGCTTTGTCTACCTGGTCTTTGAGCGGAACGATCGCATCCTTCCGCCAGCCACCATCAGCGGTAATCACCAGCTTTGCCTCAGCATCAATCAGGCGATCGCGCAGGGCTTCAGCGCTAAACCCACCAAATACTACCGAGTGGGGCGCACCAATACGGGCACAGGCCAGCATGGCAATGGCCGCTTCTGGAATCATGGGCATGTAGATGCCAACGCGATCGCCCTTTTGCACCCCCAACTGCTTCAGAACATTGGCAAACTGGCAGACTTCCCGGTGCAGTTGGGCATAAGTGAGGGTGCGTGAGTCGCCCGGTTCCCCCTCCCAGATCAAAGCGGCTTTGTTGCGTCGCCAGGTTGTGAGGTGGCGATCAAGACAGTTATAAGAAATGTTGATCTTGCCATTGACAAACCATTTGGCAAAGGGAGGCTGCCAATCGAGAACGATATCCCACCTCTGGAACCAGTGCAGTTCCTTTTCAGCCAGTTCTGCCCAGAAAGTTTGAGGGTCAGCCTTCGCTTTTTCGTAGAGTTGCTGGTATTCATCCAGGCTTTTAATACGCGCTTTTTGAGAAAACTCTGGAGACGGATGAAATAAGCGTTTTTCTTGAAGAATAGATTCAATCGTGACTTGTGACATGGAGATTCTTCGCTCCGCTCTGTTCTACAAGGAAAAAAGGATCTACAAGGAAAAAAGGACTGGTGCCGAATCGTTACTTGCCATCAGCCCGACATTCGCCCTTTCCAAACAATACTGGTTCCTGAGTCTGTTCGCAAAACAGTTCATACCAAAGTGAAATGAAGTCGAGCAGAATAGAGAGACGATAAGAAAGGACCTGGGCAATCTGCTGTTTCGTTCCAGATACCATCGACCAGATGTGGTGTATACACGGAGAGCCCTGTCTCTGTTGCTCCATAAACCCACTCCAAGAGATAGTTTTAGTCAGAGAAAATTTCTCAAGAAAGTGGATAGCACTAACCAGAAATCCTGATATGGCAGCGGGAGCAGAGCATGAGAAAATAGACCTTATGACTTTGGAAAATTCAACCGAATCCAACACTCAAGCAACTTCAACCACTCATTCCCCTGCCTGGAGGGGCTGGCTGGAAAATGCTCAAGTTCTTTTTATTGCACTGGTCCTGGCGTTATTGATTCGGACGTTTGTAGCTGAACCGCGCTATATTCCTTCCGATTCAATGGTGCCTACCCTGGAGGTGAGCGATCGCCTCGTCGTTGAAAAAATATCCTACCACTTCCGACCACCAGAGTTAGGCGACATTGTGGTGTTCGATCCGCCTCCCCAGCTTCAAATTCAGGGATATGCCAGAGACCAGGCGTTTATTAAGCGAATCATTGGCACACCCGGTCAAACCGTATTTATTCGGGATGGCAAGGTTTATTTAGACAACCAACCCCTTCAAGAACCGTATATTGTAGAACCCCCCAATTACATCTGGGGACCAGCACAGGTTCCAGAGGGTGCCTACTTTGTTATGGGCGACAACCGCAACAACAGCAACGATTCCCACGTCTGGGGCTTTCTGCCCCAACAAAACATTATCGGTCGTGCCTGGTTCCGGTTTTACCCGTTCAATCGGGTTGGCTTCGTTAGTCAGGTGAAGGGGGGAAGTGAAGGGGGATAGGTGGATGAGTTTTGAGTTGGCTCTGGTTACTGACTGTGAGCGATTGGCAGTTGGTTCCCTGACCCCTCACTCCCCTTTCCGCTCTACTCACTTCCCTCGCCCCCTGCCTCCTGACTTCCAACCCTAAAACTTGAGGTAATGCATCAGCTCTGTGGTCAGGTCACTGGGTAAGGACAGCCGCCGCTGAAGATGGATTAAATTGCGGTAGGGCCCCTGCACCCGGTTTTCGACGATCGCCCGGGCCAGATACAGATCGACCTTAGGAATTCTCAACAGCATTTCAACCGTTGCCAGATTGGGATTGACAGGCTTAATGCTGTAAACACTGTTGCCGTCGTAATAGCAAAATTGAAGAATCGGTTCTAAAGGCTTAAGCCGCTGGACGGGCAGGCCCAGCGCTGCTGCTATGTCTTCCAGACAATGAAACTGTACGCCCGCCTGAGCCAGATCAACTAACGTCCGGGCCTGATGGATGGATAACCCTGGCAGTCTCAACCAGTCATCTACCCCCGCCTGATTCGCGTCGATTTTCACTCCCAGATTGGCCGCCAGCTCAACTTCCGCTAAGGATTGAAAACGGTAGTACGGATCATTCAGAATGCGCCAGCGGAGTAAGGGGTAGGCGGCGATCGCCTTCAAGCGAGATTGGGTGATTGTAGATAGCCAATCAAGGAATGCCATCGGGTTACAGAATATGACTCAGGTTATACAATGCGGTCAAGCAGTTGGCGGCGTTTCTGTTCAAACTCGTACTCAGAAATGAGTCCATCGGCACGGAGCTGGTCGAGTTGGCGGACAGCGTCGGCGATCGCTCCCACCTTAGCTGGATCGACCCCCACAGAACTGGAAACAATCCGCGGTTCGGAAGTTACTCCCGAATTGAACTTCAGATCAAACTCCTCCGAATCCTGAACCAGATACCAGGCTCCCTCAATGGCACTGGCAATTTTGGGAATGGGAGTCCATGCCAGGAGCATGTACAAAATACCCCACAAAGGCTGCCCTAAGTAAAACTTGTGCAACCCCGAAATGGGGATGGGATTTGCTGCACTGGCAAATGCCAGCAGGGCAGCAATCTTGCGATTTTTGAGTTTATTTAACATGCCTGCCTGACTCCATAAAAAATCTGGCGAACTCTCTCGATTAATAGATGAAACCGAGGGTTCTCCCGGCTTGCCGGTGAAAGAGTAGCGTAAGTTACTCTTTCATCTCAAACGAAATCCCTGAAATACTGATTTTGTTTTGGTGATAAGCGTCGCTTATCACCAAACTCTCAGGAGAGCC
>JAIMBL010000103.1 GCA_023511615.1 Leptolyngbyaceae cyanobacterium HOT.MB2.61 | reverse complement strand
TCATCGTTGTTGCCGCCCTATCTCAAGCGTTCCCAGAGTGTCGAGGAAGTGTTACCCTGGCTATACCTCAAAGGAGTCTCAACAGGGGATTTTGCAGAAGCGTTGGCATCGTTGCTAGGGGCACAGGCAAAAGGGCTGTCAGCCAGTACGATTAGCCGATTGAAGGCACAATGGATAGAGGAACATCAACAGTGGCAAAAACGTTCCCTAGTGGGTAAACGCTACGTTTACATCTGGGCAGATGGCATCTACTTCAATATTCGCAACGAAGACGAGGGTCAATGTATTCTGGTCATCATTGGAATCACTGACAATGGAGTCAAGGAACTGCTGGGGTTGGAATCGGGCTTTCGAGAGTCCGAGTTGAACTGGAAGGCACTATTGCTGCGTCTGTGGGATCAAGGGTTAACCATCGCGCCTGAGTTAGCCGTCGGGGATGGGGCGTTGGGATTTTGGAAGGCATTGGCACAAATCTTTCCCAGCACTCGTATGCAACGGTGTTGGGTTCACAAAACGGCAAATGTGCTCAACAACTTGCCCAAGAGCCAGCAACCCCCAGCCAAATCAGCTTTGCATGAGATCTACATGGCAGAGACCAAATGCGCACTCGCTGTAGCCTATTGTCAGGAGGAGGGCCTAACAACTTGCTCAACACAGGCGGGCAAAAGCAGAGAGAAGCGCCGCTTCTGCCCACCTGTTAGCTCAATCGTTAGACCTCAGCGCTATGATTCTATTAGCTTGTACCAATTCTGCAAAGCAAGGATACAAATGAAGAGGCTAGACCATTCTCGGGGTTCAGTGTTTGTCAATCCAAAATCGCAAATCCACAATCAAGAATTGCTCTGAATCTGCTGACACGCTTACTGTTCTAACGCCCCTGTCAGGCTAAATGCCCGCGCTTCCGTAATCTTCACATTCACCAGTTTCCCCTTCAATTCAGCAATCTTTCCGGGGAAGAAGGTCAAGCGATTACTGCGGGTACGTCCCATTACCTGAGTGGAATCCTTCGGATTCTGATCTTCCACCAGAATTTCTTCAACACGGTTCAAATATCGCAGAGAGCGTTCCGCAGCTTTAGTAGCAACCAGATGATTCAGGCGTTGCAGGCGATCGCTCTTCACATCCTCACTCACCTGATTTTCCCAGAGCGCCGCTGGAGTCCCCGGTCGGGGTGAATAGGCTGCTGTATTCAACTGGTCAAAGGCAACATCTTCTACCAGTTTCAGTGTGTTCTCAAACTGCTCTTCCGTCTCTCCAGGAAAACCGACAATAGCATCCGCACTGATCGCTGCATCCGGCATGTACTCTCGAATAGTATGAACAATCCGGCGATACTTCTCGTGGGTATAGCCCCGTGCCATTGCCTTGAGAACCTCATTGTCCCCAGATTGAAACGGAATGTGGAAATGCTCACAAACCTTTGGCAACTCCGCACAGGCACGGATCAGCCGTTCTGTAAAGTAGCGAGGATGACTGGTTGCGAACCGAATGCGCTCAATTCCTGGCACATCATGGACGAAATAGAGCAGATCCGTTAGCGTATGCCTGTGACGACCATCCTCAGTAACTCCAGGCAAATCGCGGCCATAGGCATCAATATTCTGCCCCAGTAGCGTCACTTCCTTATAGCCCTGCCGACCCAATTCCTCCATCTCCGCCCGAATCGATTCTGGTGTGCGAGATTGCTCCACCCCCCGGACATTAGGCACTACACAATAAGTACACCGTTCATTACATCCATAAATCACATTCACCCAGGCCGTAATCTCACTGTCCCGCCGGGGTTTCGTAATGTCTTCCATAATATGAACAGGTTCAGTAGCCACTACCTGGCTTCCGCTAAAAACCTGCTCTAGCAAATCTTCCAACCGATTGGTATGCTGCGGCCCCATCACCAAGTCAAGCTCAGGAACCCTGAGCAACAACCGCTCCCCTTCTTGCTGTGCAACACATCCAGCCACTACTAGTATTAAATCGGGTTGCTCCTGCTTTCGTTTCGCCTGTCGACCAAGGTAGGAATAAACCTTTTGCTCTGCATTGTCCCGAATCGTGCAGGTGTTGTAAAGAATGAGACTGGCATCATCGGGATGCTCCACCCACTCAAATCCCATCTTTTCCAAGATACCTGCCATCCGTTCAGAGTCAGCCTTGTTCATCTGACAGCCAAACGTGGTGATGTGGTAGCGACAGGAATTTACAGTCATGCCAGGCAAGTTGGAATCACAGAGAGATTAGATTCCTATTTTAGGCCGTTTTCCAACGACTAGCTTTGCTTGCCTGGCTTATTCATAGAGAATCCTACCTACAGGTCTAAAACACCACCTCAGTCTTTTGCTGTAGCAGGTGCTTTGTTTCCATTTGATTGAGGTGCTGTATCACTCCCCTTTGCTTTAGCTTCTCTGCTATTTGCGGAACTTTGAGATGCTGCTGGCTGGGTTTCACCTTTTGAAGCCGTCTCAGATTTTGGAACCATATCAGTTGGGGGGCTTTCTACCAGATCTCCCTCTTCCTCCATTCCCCGAACATTATCAAGGTCAATATCTACTACTGTCATCCTCAATCCAGCTTTAGGCTTATTATCACTGCTAGAAATAAATGGATTGGGTTCAACAGTTCCGGTACAAATAATCAACGACCCTTTCTTGAGATAAGGGAGCCTTCTCCATGCGGCAGAGTTCTCCCAGATACTTAAGCGCACGGTAAATGATTCATCCTTGCTCCGTGGCTTGCGGACATACATAGTTGCCTCGGCAACCTTTGCCTTTTCGCCACTTTTCAGATCAACCGTTTTAATTTCAGCATCCGCAGCCAAGTTACCACTGACAATCCATTTGTTTAATCCGACACTTGACATGATCAATCTACTCTACTGAATTTCTTCTAAGAGAATGCCCCTGGCAGGTAGGTAAGTTAACAAGCAGTGGATGAGTGAATATTAATTAGCGTCCACTACCGCCTATACCAGGTTATGTTCCTGCTCTGTTCCAGTTACAACCACGCAGGCACCGGCTTCTGCTAAAGCATCTCCAACCGTTGCAAATTTCTGAAAGGTTCAACGGCGGCGAGGATCGCTTGCCCCCGGATGTAGCACAAACAGGTGGTTCAACAGTTTCTGGAACAAAGTGTTTGTCAATTCAAAATCGCAAGTCCAAAAATGAGACAGTCACTTATCTATCTGGCGTTGCACAGAAAAGGAATGATCAGCTGAAATGAGGGATTTGCCGATGTTTCAAGTAGTAGATCAACAAGCGGATGGATGCTCTGAGCATGTCAATGGACTTGGAATAGCAAACGGTCTTGCGATGCAAGCGTGCTAGATAGTGCCGTAACCGACTGTTTTCCCCTTCAACCCGAGTCATCGCGGTTTTGCTGACCAGATGATCGCCATCCTCAATGAAGCACCGATAAACAGGATAACCGTCAGTAATGTACAAAAAGCTGCACCACCCCTGAATCATGCGCCAAAGCAACCGAAACGTGGCGAGGGAACGGTCGCCAACCACCCATTTGAGAATGTCAGCGGCGCTTGAATTGACGGCGATCCAGATCCAGCCTTTGACTTTTTTGAGCCAACAAAGGCTTGGAGTTCGTCAATTTGAGCAGACTCAGGAATCTCGTAATCCTCCTCAGGCAGAGCTTGCTCGGCTTGTTTGACCCAGTTAATCACCGTGTTATGGCACACTCCGCTCACGCGTTCAATAGCACGGAAGCCCATCCCATTGAGATAGAGGTTCAAGCAGTGTTGTTTGACCTCTGGAGGGTAGCCTTGAGGACGGTGCGTTTCCCGAAATTGACGACCGCAACTGCGGCACAGATAGTTTTGGATTCCGTTGCGTCGTCCGTTTTTGACAGTTTGGTTGGATTGACAGTGTGAACATTGCATCATACTTATATTGTGCAACGCCCATTTGCGTTTCAGTCAGTTTCAACTGACTTGAGCTCTGAGCTAGAACTTTAGTTCTGAGCTTATTTCAGCGCCATTCCTCTAAAAGTTTGTTTTTCAATAATCGTTTCGATTGTGTAATCGTTTCCTGGTTAACTTTTTGCACTGAGCCTGAATCAAATGAAAATATGGATTATCCCTAGTCGCCATTAATATAGGACAAAAGTTTGCAAAGGAAGATAGGAAAGGGTTTCATGAAATAGCTTTAAGCGTATGAAACCCTTGTGGATCAAATGACTCGAATGTTCTAAACCTTGCAGCTTTAATCGATGCCCGTTATCAGTGAATGTTGATCAGTTCCACTACAAAGTTGCGCCCTCCATCATGCTTGAAGCCAGCCATCGGTAACGGCATCGGATTGTTCCAACCGCTGGGGTATACACGCAACCCAATAGGTGGAACTTCGGCAACTAGGTAAGCTTTTTCGCCTGCATTAGCCGGAACTGCTAAAGAGAACTTGCATCCCAGCCGAATGTGGTTACCCGTTGCCTGAACGGTAACTGGAGCGTAGCTTTCAGGAAATTTGGATTTAGGAGGTTGACCAGGGACGGAGACCATCACCTCATTGGGGTTACTCTGCCGCAGAGTAACCTTGAACTGATTACACTTGATCTGGCCATATTCTTTGAGGATTATACCAGGGTTTTTGGCTGTAATGGTACCGCTAATAGTCGTTCGGACGGCGAGATCGTTAGGTACACTCAGATTTGGGGATAGATTACCAGGATTGGGCATCTGTTGAGCCTTGGCTGCCATCGGTAGCAGGGTTGTTACAGCAAATAACAAAGATAAAATCTTCGCGTTCATACAAACTCCTGAATCGTAGTATTAGGTTGATTTTGAGTCAACTTTTTTACAAGCTCTAACTACAACCTCTGTACTTTTCATTCTTTAGAGTTGTTTAAAGTATTCAACCTGTTAGGATGTAAATTTGATAAAGATATTGTGTTCTCAAGCGCGTGCATAAACCGCATCAGATCAGCAGCAGAGGGATTCTAGCCTTGTGACCTGGACGCAGCCTTATGTCTGCATGTGAGAAAACGAGCAAGTTCGAGCTGGACTTGGTTGAACTTATTTCCTGAATCGTTGATGGATAAGCAAGCCTCTATGAAATTGAAATGGAAGCCCGTAGTAAAGTGATTAACTTAGTCAAACAAGAAGCGGGAGATGGAAAATCATCGTAATCTTGAATCAAGATTTTCTATCTCGAATAATATTTTCAAGTTCATTTAAAGAGTCTTATTCTAGAAAGGGTTTTGTGAAATAAGCATCTGCACCTAGTGTTTCAAATACTAAATTTTGCAACAAGGGGGTTTGGGGGGCTTCGCCCCCCAAGCAGGGGTAAGCCCCCAAACCCCTAACAAAACTTTTGCTTTGCTGTACTAATTACTAAGGAGAGCAGTTATTTCTGTTGAGACTCGTGATCATGAGTATAGTCGTTTCTATAAATCCCATGTCGAGGAGTGGTTTAAGCCGTTAGTCTATGCCTACATTTTGCTACGGCGGCTCGGGTATCCTTGTATTTTGGTCCCCAATTATCATGGCTCAGGCAATTGGTATGAGGCAGATTTATGCGCTATCGTCGATTTAGCTACCGATATACGGGTGTTTTTTCTGGCATGACTTCGCCTTCCCAGTCCACCGTTTGGGAAGGCCAACTTCAGGCGAGCTTTGCCTATCCGCAATGGCAACCCGCTGCCGACCTCTACGAAACTTCCACCGCTCTGATTGTGAAAGTGGAAGTCGCTGGCATGACAGAGGAAGATTTTGAAATTTCCCTCTACGAAAATGCCCTAGTCATCCAGGGGGTGCGCCCTTGGGAGAACTTTGAAGGGGAGGGACTGTACCACGCTGTTAACATTCACTACGGCGCTTTTCACCTGGAAGTGCCTCTCCAGCAGCGAATTGAGCGCGATCGCATCCAAGCGCGTTATGACCGGGGTTTCCTGTACGTCATCCTACCCAAAGCAAAGGTGTGATTATGACGGATACACCTATCAATGTTGATCAAAATGTTGATCAGAATTCCGAAATGAATGCCCAAACAACGCCTGAAATTCCCGACGCTTTGCCGGTTTTGCCGCTAATTAACACGGTAGTAGTTCCAATGGCGGTAGCACCCATTGTGGTTGGGCAGGAGCGATCGGTCAAGCTTGTAGATGAAGTCATGCGGACTAATCGGCTGGTGGCACTGGTGGCGCAGCGTCACCCAGAGGCCCGCCCGGCAGGTCCGGATGATATCTACCGTGTGGGGACAGCCGCGATTATTCATCGACTGTTGCGTTTACCCGATGGCACTCTCCAACTCGTCGTTCAGGGGCTGGAACGCATTCGTATTCTTGACTTTTTACAGACAGAACCTTTCTTAGCGGCACGTGTAGAAAAGTTGCCAGAGCAGGCGACAGCGAGTACAGAACTGGAAGCACTGCGCCGCACATTGGGTGAGTTGTTTAGCAAACTGGTGCCCCTGACGGAGGATATTCCTGACGAATTAGCTGCCGCTGGTGAAAACATTGGCGACCCTCGCCTGTTTGCTTACTTAGTTACGGCAATGACCCCGATGGAAACCTCCGTGCGGCAAGAAATCCTGGAACTGGATGCGATAGATCGTAAACTCCAGCGGCTGGTTGAAATTGTCCAGCAAGAATTAGCCGTGCGGGAATTACAGCAGCAAATTGCCTCAGATGCCCAGGAAAAGATTTCTAAAACTCAACGAGAATACATTCTTCGGGAACAATTAAGATCGATTCAGCGTGAACTAGGTGAAGAAGACACAGAACAAGCAGAAATTCAAGAATTACGCAACCAACTGGAAGCAGCCCACCTCCCGGAAGAAGCCCGTAAAGAGGCATTCCGCGAATTGTCGCGCCTGGAACGATTACCGGCTATTTCGCCAGAGTATGGCATGATTCGCACCTATCTCGACTGGATGGTGAGTCTGCCCTGGAATACCACGACTGGTGAGGCGATCGACCTGGGGTATGCTCGCCAGGTATTGGATGAAGATCACTATGATCTGGAGAAGATCAAAGACCGGATTCTGGAATATCTCGCGGTCAAAAAGCTCAAGAGTGAACGTGCCGCTGTTTTGGCAGAGCAATCCTCTGTCCAGGAAAATGCTCCAGAAGAGACACCAGCTTCCCAAAAGTCTCCAGAACCTGTGCTGGAGGAGATTCGCCGCGAACCGATTTTGTGTTTTGTGGGACCACCCGGTGTTGGTAAAACTTCCCTGGGACAGTCGATCGCCCGGGCCATAGGACGCAAGTTTGTCCGCATTAGTCTGGGTGGAGTGAGTGATGAAGCCGAGATTCGTGGTCATCGTCGTACCTACATTGGTGCTTTACCGGGACGCTTAATTCAAGCCCTGCGGCGGGCAGAAACGGCTGATCCAGTCTTTATGCTGGACGAGGTGGATAAGCTGGGCAGAAGTTTTCAGGGGGATCCGGCAGCAGCCCTGCTGGAAGTCCTCGATCCAGCCCAAAATCATACCTTTGTAGATACCTATTTGGGGGTTCCTTTTGATTTATCCAGGGTACTGTTTATCTGCACAGCCAATACCGTCGAAACTATCCCCTCTCCCTTACTTGATCGCATGGAGATTTTAAGTCTCTCCGGCTATACCGAACTGGAGAAGTTGCACATTGCTCGTCGCTATCTGCTGCCCAAACAGCTACGGGCGAATGGACTGAAACCAGAGGAACTGGCAATGACTGATGCCGCACTCCAGCGGATTATTCGGGAATATACCCGTGAAGCAGGGGTTCGCAGTTTAGAGCGAGAAATTGGTGCGGTGGTGCGCAAAGTGGCTCGCCAAATTGCGGAAGGAAAAGTGGCAGCCACCACCGTCGAAGCCGAGCAACTTCCTGATTATCTGCGTCGCCCCCGGTTTCTTGATGAAGTGGTGGAACGGATTGATCGCCCCGGTATTGCCACAGGTTTAGCCTGGACTCCTGCTGGTGGCGATGTGTTGTTTGTGGAAGCGACCATGATGCCTGGACGCGCCGAACAATTAGTGTTAACGGGGATGCTGGGGGATGTGATGCGGGAGTCTGCCCAGGCAGCTCTGTCCTATGTGCGGTCTAATGCGGAAAAATTGGGGATTGATCCCAAGGTATTTATGGGGAAAGTCGTGCATGTGCATGTGCCAGCTGGGGCGACACCGAAGGACGGACCTTCGGCGGGAGTGACGATGGTAACGGCGATCGCCTCTGTTGCCTCTGGTCGCCTGGTTCGTAATGATGTCGCCATGACAGGAGAAATCACGCTTCGGGGCAAAGTGTTACCCGTGGGGGGAATTCGGGAAAAAGTGTTAGCCGCCTATCGAGCAGGAATTAAGACAGTGATTCTCCCCCAGCGGAACGAACCGGATCTAGAAGATGTGCCAGAAGAAGTACGCCATCAGCTCCAGTTTGTACCCGTGAGTGCGGCGGAGGAAGTTCTGGCAACGGCGCTGACACCTGCCAATTTTGATGCTTCATGATCCTTCCTATGACCTCTTTTATTCTGCGAGCATTCTTCACTCTCTTCGTGGTTCTTGATCCAATCGGGTTAGTGCCTATTTTTCTGACCCTGGCAGGCGAGTATTCCCCTAAAGTGCAAATGCGTATCATTCGCCAGTCCATTTTGGTGGCAGGGGCAATTTTATTTAGCTTTGCCCTATTTGGTAACAATTTGCTGCGCTATCTGGGAATTAGCGTGGAAGCCTTTCAGGTCGCCGCTGGAATTCTACTACTGAAAATCGCGGTGGATATGGTGTTTGCCCAGCATCAGCGGGAAACGAAAGCAGAGGAATCAGAAGCCCATACCCGAACAGACATTAGCGTGTTTCCCTTGGGAACGCCGTTGATTGCCGGGCCGGGTGCATTAGCCAGTATTTTGGTCTTGCAGGGGGAGGCAACCATTTACCCCTTTGGTACGGCGATCGTTTTAGGAATGACGATGTCTGTGCTGTTGTTGCTCTATGGTTCGCTGGCGATCGCCCAAACCCTGACCCAATGGCTCGGACGGACGGGGATTAATGTCGTTTCCAGAGTGTTGGGAATTTTACTGGCGGCACTGGCAGTGCAGTATGCGATCGATGGGATTTTGGCTCTCACCAAAAAACCATTGCTTTGAGTGCTCTGAATCACAGAGTCATGGAAAACACAGCGTAGGTTCTTGATGTTCTCTGTGACTTTGTGGTGCAAAGAAGCAAGGAAGGAGACCTGACATCCCTTCCTCAACTCTCCGGGCAACGACTCTAGTGTTGCAAATATAGCTGTCGCCAAGTTGCTTAGGATACTGGGTTTAAGGGGGGTGTGGGAGCTTCGCCCCCAGCCAAGGGTTTTACCCCTGCACCCCCAACAAAACTTTTGTTTTGCTGTACTAGTAGTCAAAATCACCGCCGCCTGCTCCGGCGCCTGCAGGGGGTTTCTCCTTTGGCTCTGGCTTATCAACAACGATACACTCGGTGGTCAGCACCATTCCCGCTACCGATGCAGCATTTTGTAGAGCGCTACGGGCCACCTTTGCAGGGTCAACAATACCAGCCTCAAACATATTCACAAATGTATCTTTGGCGGCATCATAGCCTTCGTCAAAGGGCAGCCCTCGCACGTGTTCAGCAATCACTGCACCATTCATACCAGCGTTATCCGCAATCCGACGCAGGGGCGCATAGAGGGCACGCGCCACAATCATGGCACCGGTCAATTGTTCATCTTGAAGATTGCTCTTCGCCCATTCTTCCAGTTGAGGCGCGAGGTGAGCAAAGGTGGTGCCACCACCGGGCACAATCCCTTCTTCCACAGCGGCTTTGGTCGAGTTGATGGCGTCTTCCAGCCGGAGCTTACGGTCTTTCAACTCAGTTTCCGTCGCGGCTCCCACTTTGATGACTGCGACACCACCTGCGAGCTTCGCCAGGCGCTCTTGCAATTTTTCTTTGTCGTAGGACGAGTCAGTTTCCTCGATTTGGCGACGAATTTGCTCACAGCGGGCTTTGACCGCTTTTTCGTTGCCCTCCGCCACGATTGTGGTGTCTTCTTTGGTGATGGTGACACGACGGGCTTTACCAAGCATTTCGAGCTTAGCGTTTTCCAACTTCAAGCCCGTGTCTTCGCTGATCACCTGACCGTTGGTGAGGACGGCGATGTCCTCCAGCATCGCTTTGCGGCGATCGCCAAATCCTGGTGCTTTAACGGCACAGACGCGCAGCACACCCCGCATATTGTTCACAACCAGGGTTGCCAGCGCTTCTTTTTCAATGTCTTCAGCAATGATCAGAAGTGGCTTGGCTGCCCGTGCCATTTGTTCCAGGATTGGCACCAGATCCTGCACCAGGGTAATCTTTTTGTCGGTAATCAGGATATAGGGCTCTTCCAGGATCGCTTCCATGCGTTCGGCATCAGTCACGAAGTAAGGGGAAATATATCCTTTGTCAAAGCGCATCCCTTCCGTGACTTCCAGTTCCGTCTGCATAGACTTCCCTTCTTCCAGGGAAATTACGCCTTCTTTGCCGACTTTTTCCATCGCTTCGGCAATCATCTGCCCGACTTCGCTATCGTTACCCGCAGAAATGGTCGCCACCTGAGCAATTGATTTGGAATCATCAATTTGACGGGCGTGTTCCTGGATTCGGTCAACGATAAAGTGGGTGGCTTTATCAATCCCTCGCTTCAACAGCAATGGATTCGCTCCAGCCGCCACGTTGCGCAACCCCTCTTTAACCATGGCATGGGCAAGTACGGTTGCGGTGGTCGTTCCATCTCCCGCAATGTCGTTCGTTTTCGATGCCGCTTGCCGCAGGAGAGACACTCCAGTGTTTTCTACGTGATCTTCTAGTTCAATTTCTTTGGCAATGGTCACACCATCATTGATAATTTGCGGTGCGCCGTATTTCTTCTCCAACACCACATTGCGCCCCTTAGGACCAAGAGTGACAGCCACCGCTTCTGCCAGCGCATCGATCCCTTTTTCAAGACTGCGACGAGCAACATCATTGTACAAAATGGTTTTGGCCATAGATAATCACTCTCCTGAAATGATTGAGATCATGAGCGTAGAACATTCGACAGGAATCCAGCCGAAGCCGAACTTGACAGAAACTAACAGAAACTTAAGCAGATTTTTTGCTCATTTCAATGAGCAGAGACGATAGAGCAGAGATCTCTAGGCAACAATAGCAAGCACGTCTTTTTCTGACAGTAAAACGTAATCTTCACTGCCTAACTTAACGTCTGTGCCAGCATATTTGGAATAGAGAATTTTGTCTCCAACGCTGACCTCCATCGGAATGCGATTTCCTGATTCATCACGTTTACCCGGCCCAATTTGCACTACTTCACCGACCTGAGGCTTTTCTTTGGCGGTGTCGGGTAGCAAAATTCCACCCGCCGTTTTCTCCTCCGCCTGAGCGACTTTAACGAACAGGCGATCGCCCAGCGGTTTTACTGTGGAAACATTCAAACTAATCGTTGCCATAGGGTATTCGTCCTCCAAATACGCAATCTAATTACGCAATGTTTCCCTAGGACTACCATCCAAGGGTGCTCAGACTGACACTGTGCCTACACACGATAAATTGACAACTGAATCTGAGGATTTTTTGAGGAATGATCTCAACGATCTAGCGATTTGGTTGGATGATCGTTTTGATTGGGGTATTGATTTTTCCGCAGATTTGAATGTTCTACTCTAATCAGTAAATATGCAAGATTTCATCTTCAGTGGGTTCTTCACAGAAGTAGGGTTTCCCGCCCAAAACCTTCCGAACTCTTGAGGGTTTTCCGAACCAGTGATTGCCAAAGGAAGTTGCGCTTATGCCAGTGGAAACTAAAACTCGGCGATCGCAAAAGCAGCCCAAACCCAGGAATGTGGATAGCAGCTTATTTAGTGAGCCTGTTTTTGCTGAATTTGCTGATTTTTCCTACATTCATGAGTTTTAGCGTTGTTTAGTCTGGTTAGAATACTGTCCGTGAACACTGACCAAGTAGGGCACTACCGCAATCCGGAGTACCATCGGGCTTGAGTCATTTGTCTTTACCAGAGCGCCATCCCATGATTAATGGCAAAAAAATTGAACCGACAATCAGCGCTTGCCAAAACCCCTTGGGTTTAGAAGAATGTCCCATACACCATCCCCGAAATTGTTGCCATCACAACTACCAGCGACACAAATACAACTGTTTTCTTCGTCCCCATAATGCTACGAACCACCAGCATATTCGGCAACGACAGCGCTGGCCCTGCCAGTAACAACGCCAGGGCTGGTCCCTGCCCCATGCCATTCCCAATCAGCCCCTGCAAGATCGGTACCTCGGTCAGGGTGGCAAAATACATAAAGGCTCCAGCTAGGGCCGCAAAGAAATTCGAGAAAATGGAATTGCTGCCGACTGCCCAAGTAATCCACTGCGACGGGATTAGTGCCTCCTGTCCAGGACGACCAAGCAAGGCTCCAGCCACCACAACCCCTAGTAATAGTAAGGGAAGAATCTGCTTCGCATAATCCCAAGAAGACTCAAACCACTCACCAGCTTCGTTTTTATTGGTACTGGTGAGCCAGGAAAGTCCAATCACGCCAGCCGCGAAAGCAATTAAGGGCTGTTGAGCAAACTGGAAAGCCAGAACCGCAGTCACAGCAGCTACTAAAATCACCTTGCCTGCATTCAATTCAAACCAGGCAATGAGAATTGCTGCGAGGGCGATCGTCAATGATCCTGTAATCCACCATTTTGCAGCATAAATAACCACCCAGGTTCCCACCGTTTGAGCAGGTTTTGCCCAGTTGGCAAACATCAAAATTCCCACTATCACGGCGAAAAAGAGCGCATTTTGCCAGAGCGGGCGGGTCACTTCTGGTTCAGGTAAACCAGCCCGCGCTTCAAATTTTTCGAGCTCTTCTTTGCGGAAAATGAACGCCATCAGCAAACCAATGATCACACTGAAGGCGATCGCGCCCACGGCTCTGGCAATACCTAACCGCAAGCCTAGAATCCGGGCGGTCATGATAATCGCCAAAACATTAATGGCAGGGCCTGAATAGAGAAATGCCGTAGCAGGTCCCAATCCTGCACCCATGCGATAGATTCCGGCAAACAAGGGTAAAACCGTACAGGAACAAACCGCTAGAATTGTGCCGGATACAGAAGCCACACTGTAAGCCAGCACTTTATTGGCATCAGCCCCCAGGTATTTCATCACCGAGTCCTGGGAGATGAAAACGGCGATCGCTCCCGCAATAAAGAAGGCAGGAATCAGGCACAGCAAAACATGTTCTTGAGCATACCAGCGTACCAGATACAACGATTCAAAAAAGGCATTTCTCAACCGTTCTGAATTTTGAATCAGTTCTACTGGCAAGTAAAAGCATAGAAGAAAACCCACCACGATCCACAGTAGGGGTTTCCATTCTGATTTCCAAAAATGCATAAACTACCCTCCTATTCAGGCGCTGCTGAAAAGCAGAATGAATTGAAACGAAGTTTCAAGCATCCAGCACCTTTTTCATCCCCAGATTCGGCAACGCCCCCATCCGACCTATTGGGGAGTCACAGAGTCAATGAAGCGATCCGTTTTGGACTAGGAATCGTTAAACGGGTAAAAGCGGCTCAATATCCTTCGCTTCTAGCACTTTGCCCTGGCTCACCACCTTACCATCGACCACCAAAACGGGGGTCTTCATGACACCGCGTTTAACAATTTCCATTGTGTCGGTGATGTGGGCAACCTCAGCTTCTAGCTGGCGATGAGCGATCGCCTCCTTAGCATTTGCCTCCAGTTGCTGACATTTTTTGCAACCTGTTCCCAAAATCTCAACTTTGATCGGGTTCATAACAACCTTCGTCACAAGGGTTTATTTGAGATTGCAATGGTTTCACGCTTTTTCGGAAATGGCAGGGGATCCATCTAATACCACACACTCTTTGTCAGGAGTCTGTAGATTTTCCTGACAATATTGGACGAGTTGCCTTAACTCGTTGTGGAGCGCTTGTAACTGATGGATCTTTTCTTCAATCTCCTGTAACTTCTTGCAGAGATACTCATAGACCGCTTAACAGGTGAGCGATCAATCGTCCCTTAAAGCCGAGATGTTCTTAATCTCATCTAAGCTAAGTCCCAAGGATTTAGCCCGCACAATGAAAGCTAACCGCTCCATATCTTGCTGGCTAAAAAGTCGATAACCTGCAACCGTACACTGAGGAGGTAGGATCAATCCAATCCGTTCGTAAAAGTAAAGCGTTTGTGGATTAAGATTTAGCCGACGCGAGACTTCCCCCACCTGAAACATGGATATGGCTCCGTTGCAATCTTTTAACCTTATGCTAAACCTTCTACCTTGGTAGAAGGTCAAGGTTTGCCAAGTAAAGTTTGTTGTAGTCAGCTCCCCAGCGAAGCTAGAGACTCGATGAGTGTGACCACCCTGAGGGCAGATATCCTTGCTGAAGGTGTCACCTAAAAGCTAGAGTAAATTGCTTGGATTAGTCGCTTCTTGCTTTCGGATGTAGCGTCGCACTGACTCTAGCTCAAAGCCAACGGTTGAAACAGCATAGGCTTCTAGAAATTCTCACCGTTGAAATTGCGCTATTTGTTCTTGAACTGTCGAGCAATGGCGATTACGCTTTTGCCTTTGAGAAAGCCAATGATAGAAGACCACCGCATGCCTGGGTGAGATCTCAATGCAGCAGCGCCCCACAATCCGGTATTCCTTATTGGCGTACCAACTCATGGAACTGCATCTTTTTGGCAAGACAGACATGGAGCAAACCCTATGCAACCTATCTACAGAACGGCCTCTTTAACTTTTTGATTCATACCAATCCTCCATGCTGAAGTTTCAGCACCCCAAAGAATAAAAACCCTGCCCCCTTCTCTTGCAGAAGAAGGGTTGGGGATGAGGGCGTTTTCAGAGCAATTCTCCAAAGTAAGGCTACAGATAAAGAAGCTAGAACCCTTTCAGAGTTTAGTGTTTGTCAATCCAAAATCGCAAATCCAAAATCAAAAATTGGCATAAATGGGTGACCTGGGATTCGAACCCAGAACCAGCGGATTAAGAGTCCGATGCGCTACCGTTGCGCTAGTCACCCATCAAAATTCTCAGCCAATCTCGTAGGATTATAACCCAGCGACTAGCAAGTATAGCAGTAGTCATTGTAGTTAGGACGGGGTGCAGGGGTGGAACCCCTGGCTGGGGACGCAGCCCAACTCCCTCTCTAATTCCAATGTCCTAACGCACCTGCGTAGAGCTATAGAAAATCCGGTCTTTCTGTTGAGATTGAGATAGTTGCCTGTCGCCTGTCGCCTATCCTTTTTTTCCAAACAAAATCTCCGGGTCTTCCAGGGCAGAATAATCGATAAAATTGGCGGAACGAGATTCAACGTCGTTGAAACGGGCAAGTACTTCGGGATGGATCGGATCAAGGGCCCGGAAGCTACGGCTGACAAAGAATGTGAAGTTAACACTGCCCAGACGGATGCGATCGCCATCCTTCAGCAGATGACGCTGTTGAATTCGGACACCATTGACAAAGGAACCATTCATACTGTTCAGGTCAATCAGCTGAAAACCCACCTCTCGCACATACAGCAATACTGCATGACGACGGGACATAGCCCGGTCCTTTAGAGGTAATGCGGCCTCTCGATTTCGCCCAATGGTCCATACCATTTGGGGCTGAAGTAGAATTTCCGATTCCCCCAGCAGGTTGGTGACCAGGTAAACGCGCCGCCCCTGAACAACCCCCTGAATGTACCTGAAGATTTCACCAGGGGCTTCAAAAGCTGTACTGTCGGGCTCCACCGGGTGATCGATCATCAGCGTTTGCGCTCTGGCAAACGCCGCATCGTCATCAGCACCAGAACTGCCAGACTGGCGAGAACTGGCTGTTGCGATCGGCGATGCAGTCTCAGGAACACTACTCATCTCTACTTCATCAGCCACTTTTCTGAAAAGTTCAGTGGAGTCTAGTTCTGAATTCATGCTTGGTTTTCAGGACCGCGATCGGTCTGCCTAAATGACAGTTGCTAGCTAGAGTTCCCTCTTGAAAACCTGGCACTAACGTTAACTTTTGCTTTTGTGACAGAAATTAAGCATCGCAAGGAATTAGTGAAGGGCATTCCCTTTCCAAAACCATTAACAGTTAACAAAAAATTAAGCCTCTGGAAGAAAAGGTTAAAGATAAGTGGAATTTATTCACAATGCTTTACATTTATGCAAAGTATAAATACCTACTGATTTACCCAGCCGTAAGTTTTGACCTCACGGCGTGTTTCGTTCTGGCTAAGTTAAAACGGAAATGCAAAGGTTGAGTGCAGAAGAACTTCTTTTTCAATATGCCGGGGGTAAAAGAGATTTCCAAAACCTGGATTTAAGCAAGGCAGACTTGTTTGAAGCCAGTTTGCCAGGAATTGATTGCTCCGGCTGTGACCTTAGTCGTAGTCATTTGCCCTATGCAAATTTGAGTCAAGCAAATTTGAGTCAAGTCCAACTTCAGGAAACCGAACTGGGAGATGCCCAGCTTTATCAAGCAAACCTGTCACAAGCCAATCTCCAAAGAGCAAATATGCCCAGGGTGAATTTGCGCTTTGCAAAGCTCCGGGGCACGGATTTGAGTGGAGCAAACTTGCAGGGAGCAGATTTGTATGGTGCCGATTTGAGTGACTGCAATCTAACCAATGCAGATCTTCGTCGAACCAACCTGGAAAAGGCCAACCTGACCGGAGCGCAGCTAAGTGGAGCCAATTTGTTTCGGGCGCAGCAGGCTGATTTGTCTAAAGCTTATACCGATCAAACAACCATCTACCCTGACGGGTATCAGCAAACCTGAGAGCCTATCCGAAAACCGAAAGATTTACAGCGAGTTGCAAATGCATAAATCACACTTCAGCCCCTGGCTTCTGGCCTCTTAAAGCCATCTTCTCGCCCCTCAAAGTGCGGCTAACTTAACTGAAAACCCCTGTAAGTAGGGCTTGCTGAAAAAGTATTTCACGAGCTTTGAGAAGGTTGATGGTTACATCTTGAAACTCGCTGGAACTT
>JAIMBL010000102.1 GCA_023511615.1 Leptolyngbyaceae cyanobacterium HOT.MB2.61 | reverse complement strand
TGGAGGGGGTGAAACCCCCTGCCTGGGGGCAACGCCCCCACTCCCCTTTCTTCCAATTAATTATGTCTACCTACTTATAGATGACATTGCTGAAGTCTTATAGATGACATTGCTGAAGTCAGCAGAGAGATGCATGACTTTCACGAAAGTTCGTTTGTGGAAAGTCAATGAGTACCATCGCATGATTGAGCATGGAATTTTAACGACCCGCGATCAAGTTGAGCTTTTAGATGGACAAATTTTTGAAATGAGTCCTTAGCAACCTCTCCATGCATCTACCACTCAACGCACAGCCCGTTACGTAGATCGGCCTTTAGGCGATCGCGCCTATGTTCGGATGCAATTGCCATTCACTCTTAAACCCCGGTCGGAACCAGAAGCCGATATAGCAGTTGTGCGCTTTGACTCCAAAGAATATGCAGATCACCACCCAACACCCAACGAGATTTTCCTGATCATTGAGTTGGCTGACCGAACCTTGAGGGAAGATCGGAACGAAAAAGCCCCTCTTGATGCCAGGGCAGGAATTCCTGAATACTGGGTTCTGGACGTGAATACCCGGCAGTTATACGTCTTTCGAGAACCACGAAACGAGGGATACGCTCAGGAGACTGTGTTGGATGAGCAGAGCCAGCTAGCGATAATTGCCTTTCCAGAGATTGCTATTTCAGTCAACCAACTCTTTGCCGAGAGACTATGAAAATTCATTCCTCTGCAGCCCCCTCCTCCAGGGCTTCCTGAGTAAACAACCTGGCTAAACGATTATAGGTTCCTGCCCCAATGTATTGCGGGTACTTGTATTCCCGACTGTATAACCAGATCAGCTCATCGCACAGGTAAACGCGAATGTCTTGAGTCAGACTTTTGCACTGAGGCATAAGGGACTTTGCCGTATTGAGGGCATCTGTCCATCGTTCAAACTCTTGAGAAAAACCAAGGGCAACCACCTTAAACATGATAGGAGTCTGACTTGAACAACCACCTTAAACATGATAGGAGTCTGACTTGAAAATGGAGAGCAGGGGAGAAGAGAGTTTGAAGGGGTCATAGGATGATATTTCGTCCAACGCAGCCATAATAGCTAGTACTCTGTCAAATTGAGTTTGACGGTTAGCGAATACCCAGGAAGTTGATGGGGGTTAAATTTTGAGGGTCTACGACCCGTCAAAATTTTCCTGGCGGAACACTAGTCTGGGAAAGCGACTCCGGTGGATGGATCCCGGATGTAAAGACCCAGGGTGAGCGATCGCATCACGTTATCCCACACAGGTATCAACCTGGGCGCATCCTCTACCCAGTAGTCAAATGTAATCAGGCATTGAATTCCAGACCCCAACCCAATGCAAATGCGGGAGTAGGCTTCCCGGTGCTCATTGGAATCCATAAATTTGAACTCTGTCCAGACGATGCGAGCAGTCTGGCGCTTAACGGTGACAATTTCTCCCCTCTCCAAAATGTCCCGTTTGTCCCTTTCCACCACATCCTTTAACAATTTAGCCAGAGGAAATAAACTCCAGTCGGCTAGAGGCAATCGGTTGTAGGAGCCTTCCAGGCAGCAGTTGTCGTCGGGTGGTTTGCAATCGCAAAATCGAAACGATTTAGTAGCCGGCTCGAAGTACCAGTCACCGGGTACCTCAAAACGTACCGCCCCCCGATCCGCTACAAACACCTTACAGCCAGGGCTGGCCTGCCAGTGGTGATCCGGCTTCAGCTCCAGAACTTCCCGAATCCATTTGGGTTTCCCTTTGTCGCGCTTCGCCATAGCAACCTGTAATTCCCTTACCGGTGGTATCAATTTCTTAATGATACGGATCCTTTGGGAAGCTTTGTTGTTCGTGCGTCAGCAGCCAGCACCCAGAGGCGGGAAAGGGGCTCCAGGCTGGTGGCCAGGAGGGACGAAAATCTGAAATTGTCTATTTTCGGAATGCCAGAGCAAAGCGATCAATGCCAGCCAGGTCGGGGTGAATCTGAATCGAGTGGTAGCTACCTTGCTGTTGCAGAAGATCGGTAACAGCGATCGCCTGCCCGGCCATCATTTCAAATAGCAGGATTCCACCAGGTTGCAGATAGGCTGGAGCCGTCGCAACGAGATGGCGAATGCAGTCCAAACCGTCAAACCCACCATCCAGAGCTAAGTGAGGCTCGTGTTGAGCAACCTCTGGCTGTAATTCTGAAATCAAATCACTGGGGATGTAAGGCGGATTGGAAACAATGCCGCTCAGGTGACCCTTCAGATGTTCTAGCGGCTGCAACCACGACCCCTGATAGAAGTGAATCCGGTCTTGCAAGTGATAGGTTTCGGCATTGAGTTGGGCGATCGCCAGCGCCTCCTGACTATAATCCACCGCATGAATTGTGGCTTGAGGAAAGGCATCTGCTAGGCCAAGGGCGATCGTGCCACTGCCAGTCCCCAGGTCTGCCCAGTGGGGGAGGGGAGGGGGAGGGAGGAATTGGATATTGGGGTTAGTGGTAGCTGCGATCGCCAGGTCAATCAGGACCTCTGTCTCTGGTCTTGGGATTAAGACAGCTGGAGAGACTTTGAGCCTGAATTGCCGCCAGGGAGCTACGCCAGCAAGATACTGTACAGGAACTCGCTCCTGGATTCGTTTCTGCCAGAGTTTTTGCAGTTCCACAAAGGAAATCTTGAGCTGAACCTGAGGTTGGGCTTTGAAGGTTTCCAGCCGTAAAGCCAACCGATCAAGCCCAGCCAGTTCTTGCAGAAGCCAGTCCACGTCGGTACTGGGGATAGACCTGGTATTGGCTTCCTGTCGGGCCGTTTGCCACCATTCCCACAGTACTTGCCCAGAAACAACAAACTCCCGCCTCAGCAATGGAGACGAGAATTTGTCAGAAAAATTGTCAAAATCAGTCATGGAGGGCAAAAGGAAGGAAGTAATGGAGTGATAGGGTGACAGAGGACTCCTCTACTCCCTCTTTCTACCATTTCCTTCACGGCATTGCTGAATCCGCATATGCAATGAATGCTGTATGCCCGAAACTTTGTTTCGATTCATACTGCTTTTCAGCAACGCTCCCTTCACAACTAGCCTAAAAACTTCTGCTGCAATAGCAGGGTCGCCTGATTATTTCTTAGGGGCGGGAGCAGGTTTGGCACCAGGGGCTGGTTTCTGACCGGGAGCGCTGAGCGATCGCACATACTCAATCGACTCCTGGGAGGGAACCAGCACAATCTGATTCAGCTGAGGGTCATTCTTTTCCTGAAGCACCTGGATCAACCCTTCTAGATTCAGAACCTGGATCTCAACAGTAGAAGCCAAATTGGGCTGTTGCTGTTTAAATTTGTCCAGCAGTGCCTGAAGCTCTTCCTTCTTGAAGAACATCGGAATCACCGCTTTATTGCCATCCTGAATCGTCAAATATCCCTTCTCCTTGCCACCACGGGCCACAAAGAGCGGCGTTCCATTAAACTGCTGTACCTGCTGACCACTTTGCTTCAGCAGCGAGGTAGCAGAAGCGACTTGCTGCTGAGATGGCACAAAGGCAAAGCCCAACCCATCAGGCTTCCCTTTGTTATCCAGATTCAGTTGATAAACCTCAGCAAGCGATACAGGAACCACACTCACACCTTTAGCCAGTTCAGGATTCTTAGTCTTGAGGTTATCGAGGAACGCCTGCGCGTCCTTCTGGCTGATGAACACACCCGCTACAGGCTGTCCCTTCTGCCCCTGTGGCGGAGAAGCAACGAGGGGAGCACCCTGGGAGTTAGCAATCGTAAAGACTGGGACGGGGCGCAACTTTTGCAGAATCTGGTCCTTTGGCAATGCAAGAACTTGCGTAGCGCCTGCCAAAACCGAACTCAGCAGGGCACTTCCAACCAAACCAACCGTTGCACTCCAGCGAACAAATGATTTCATGACTGCTCCTGGCATTGACACTCTAAAGGGAATACAGGGAACCGGACTCGTTACTTTGGGGGCACAACCTGGTCAGTGCCGGTCAACAAACCCGGCTGCGCATATTTGCCTACTCATTCTGAGGTATTCTCCCCCATTTGTAAATTCATTGCAACATTGTAAATTTACTGCAAAACCAAGCACGCCTGAGAGTTGATCCTTACCCAGCAAGGGTCTATTCTCCAAGTTTAGCTGTGCCATTCTCCAAATTGGTCTAACTTTAATGCAACGCTGGAGAAACAGGAAACCAACCAGATAATGACAGCCTCTTTTCTGGATGAAATTTTTCTGGATGAAATAATGTTTTAACCCATGAGCGAAGCTTTAAATGTTAAAAATTTGAGCGAACTTCACAGATATCGGGTAGCCATCCTGAATCCTTATCTGTCGGTATGAGGTTTATCAGTACGTGGACGCAATCCATGCAGAATGAGTCAGGGCTAGCATACTCCATATGGGCATTGGGCTATCAGGACTGCTATACCAGATGGGACGATGCCGGAGGGAGAGAGTTCCCTTTCCAAAGAAATGACTACAAGGAAATGCCAGAGAACTTGTCAGCACCGAATCCTGTGTCTGCTGCTTTTGTTGACTTCTGCCTGCCAGACAACAGAAACACCTAGCCAGCTCAGGATTGGAACCTTACTACCTATCACTGGCGACCTGGCAGCCTACGGTTCTTCAATGCAGAATAGTGCCCGGTTGCTAGTAGACACGGTCAACGCCTGTGGAGGAATCCTCGGTCAACCCGTTGAGATGCTCTCCCAGGATGACCAGACCGAGCCTGCCGCTGCCGCTGCCGCCATGACCCAGTTAGCAGAAGTGAATCGAGTTGCGGGTGTTGTTGGAGGAGTGTCTAGTGCAACCGCCAGTGCAGAGGTTGGCATTGCCGTTCGTAATCGGGTCATCCTGATTTCGCCTTCCAGCACCAGCCCGGTATTTACAGAACGAGCCCGCAATGGAGACTTTCAAGGTTTCTGGTTTCGCACTGCGCCGCCCGATACTTACCAGGGAGAAGCCCTGGCCAGGCTGGCAAAGGCGCAGGGAATTGAATCAGTTGCAATTCTGGCCATTAACAACGACTACGGCAATGGGCTGATTTCCTCCTTTATTCCAGCCTTTGAAGCCTTGGGGGGCAGGGTTCCCAATAAGTCCAGCCCGGCTCGCTACCCTCCAGACAGCACCACCTTTGATTCAGTAGTTGCGGCAGCCTACAGCAGCAAGCCCGATGCGGTATTGCTGATTGCTTACCCGGAAACTGGTAGCCTTGTGCTGAAAACCGCCTATCAGCAGGGACTTTTAGGCAAGGAAACCAGGCTTCTGGTGACCGATGGCATGAAGAAAACTGAAATCGCTGATCTGGTGGGTAAAAACGCAAAGGGGGAATATATTGCAACCGGAATCGTGGGAACGGCTCCCAGCGCTGGAGGTCCCGCCTTCAAAGATTTTAGAGAACGGTTCAGGGCGCAATATCGGCGGGAACCGGAAGTGTTTGACCCCAACACCTGGGATGCAACGGCTCTTTTGTTGATGGCGGCTGAAGCGGCAAAATCAACTGACAGTTCCGTGATTAAGGATCGGATTCGGGACGTCGCCAATCCTCCGGGGGAAGCGGTGACCGATGTTTGCCAGGCGTTGTCTCTGATCCGGGAAGGCAAGGAGGTGAACTATCAGGGAGCCAGTGGCAATGTAGACCTGAACCCCCTGGGTGATGTGACGGGTAGCTATGATGTCTGGACGGTTGAACCCGATGGCAGCGTGAGAGTGATTGGGGCGATCGCTGTCAGCGGCGAGGGGAACAAATGATTGGGCGACGGGCGACAGGCGATTATCCTCAGCCGTTTTCGATTGCTTTCAGTAGGGATTCTCGTTCTTTTCGCAGCAGGGTATCAAATTCAGGCGCGAACTCAGGAGATGGTAGCAGTGAGCTAAAAAAGTGTGTCATTGGAATGTTTTCAATCACGGTCAAAAAGTCTACGGGGGCAGGACCGTCTGCATGACGGCTGAGGACACCAAACCCGACCCGCGATCGCCGGTACTGCTGACTGGGAGCATTTTGCTTCAGCCATTGATCCAGGGTTGAGGAGCGGTTCATCGTTTCCACTAGTTGTTGCAGAATGTCGGCAGGGGGGAGGGTGCGGGTAGCTGTGATCCAGGCCTGGCTCAACAATTCCCTGCGTTGAGATGGATTAAGCCAGGCAGAAATTGCTAAAGCTCCGGCTGCAAAATCGGGTTGAGCAATTGCGGGATTCACTGTTTTTCCTTCAGTCAGATCCAGCACCCGTTGACTCAGAGGAGTACCGTAGGTCTCCCAATCGATCCGGGCGGCGGCTAGGTTTCCCAGCCACCAGCGCAGACCTCCCCGGATCTGGTGCAGTTGGTAGGTCAATACTGGTGAGTTTTGGGCTTGCTCCAGTAGAGCAGTGTATTTGGCCTCGATCTGGCTCACAATCTGTCTGTAGAGTGGCTGGAGGTCTGGCAGTTTCCAGAGGGGACTGGTGATAAACAGGGGATCGCGGAGCGTTTCCAGGGTCATGGCAGCGATCGCCCAATCTTTCTTCCCCTGAGCCAGCAGACTCAACCCCAGACCATAAAATACTCCCCGCTTAGCTGGAACCAGTTGGGCAGAATGGACAAACGCCTGACTGGCTGCTTTAGGGTCCCGGTTCAACAGCAGCCAGGCAAGATTGGTGTGTCCAAATTCCTGATAGGGCGATGCTTCAATCCCTCGCTTGAGCCAGGAAATACCATCCCCGATCAAAACCTGCTGCTGGTTTGTGTCATTCACCTGTAAACCAAGATTTCCCAGGTTCCAGCCTAGCTGGTAGGGGTAGTAGGCTTCCCAGGGAGCGAGTTGGTATGCCTGGGTGAGCCGCTGGGCAAAGGTATTTACATCGTTTCGACTGAGGGCGGCAAATCCCTGGCTGGAAAGCATCCAGGCCCGGTGAATGGGGAACAGCCAGAGGACGATGGCAAGCAGGAGTCCCAGTCCAGCGAAGGGGAGGGAGGGATGGGTTTCAAGTGGAGGATTCTGGTTTCTAATTTCTTGCCTGGTAAGTTCCAGGTGGCGGAATTCTGCGGCCAGCACAGCCAGGTAAATGACGAGGGTTCCGCTGATGGGAATGTTGTCAAGCTGGTAGTCGGTGAGGCTGAAGATGGCGTAGGCTCCCAGGCTACTGAGGAGACAGCCGATCAGGAGCGGGGGCGTCGGCGGGGCGGGTTGTGTGCTTAAGAAACGCCACCAGCGGAGGGCGAGAAAAGTCAGGAGGGCGATCGCTCCCACTGTAACCACCACGGCCCACAGTCCCAGTTCTGCCCAGAGTTGGGCAGGGGTACTGTGTAGCTGGTAGTGGAGTTCTGCTTCCCGCCCAGCCCAGGTAGGACGGTATTTCTGGTAAAGCAGCGGCACATTGCCCACCCCCCCCCCTGAAAAGAGGTGGCTCAAACCCATCTTCCAGCCAGTGGTGACCGTTATCAAACGGTAGGCCAGTTCGCCTCCCCCCTGCCCGGTAAAAAATCCTGTGAGGAGCGATCGCAGACGGCTATTGACCAGCAGCAGCAGCAATACCAGCAGTGCAATCCCCGCCAGACCCATTATCCCCAACCAGCGGCGGGGCAATTTGTTGTGCCAGAGGAAGGCAGCCAGTCCGATCACAAACAGCAACACTACTGCCAGCCAGCCTCCCCGTGAGCTGGTGGTATACAGAGCAACCAGACCCAGTCCCACCCCTGCTAGCCAGATCCAGCGTTTCCAGCCAGCCTGAAAAATTCCTAACCCCAGGAGTAAGGGGAGCGCTAATACCAGATAGCCCGCGACGTAATTCTGATGTCCAATCGGTGCTCCATTTCGCAACCCAATATTGGAAAAATCGTAGGGAAGGCTGACCCCATACTGGCGAAATTCTTGCAGGCGGCCCAACTCTGGTAGAAATGTCTGACTGCTCCAGAGCAAGAGACTGACCAGAATCAACGCCAGACTCAGATAGCCCTGCCCAACTAACAGCCTGACTCGGCGTTGCGGAACTTCTAACCAGCTATTAAGGGCATAGAGCGCCGCCAAAAAGCAAATTGTAGCCCAGCCATACCAGCGAGCCTGCATTGGGAAGGGAGCCAGTGAAGTAGAAAAAACCAGACCTATAACCAGGACTCCAACCACCCAATCCAATCGATTGCCTGACCAGCAAAACTGCTTCTGCCAGATTATTCCCAGCAACCACAACACAGGACAAAGCAGCCCCACCTGCCAGAACAACACCCACGGCCACTCAACCATTGCAGTGTTACTGTCTGGTAGCAGCGTAAACAGGACGTAGAAGGCAGCCGTGAGCAGCCCCAACAAGCTTCCTTTAGAAGAAGATTGAGCCAAAGACTTGGAGGATAGGGGTTCAGAGTCTGAATCAGTCATTTTTCTTCGCAATTATGCACAGCTTAAAGCGCCATGAATGAAAAGGGAAGGATTGATGGTTGGCGGTCGGCGGTTGGCGGTAACTGCTTAGAAAGGTGTGAGGTGAACACTTCACACTTCCCTCACTCTATTGCCTATCGCCTATTGCCTGTAACCTGCACCAAAACTCATTCATCCATCCGCCCATCTCCTCCATCGCGCTCACTCCCTATTCCACTGCCGTTCCACTTTCCAGGTCAGTATGCACCTCTGCCCAGGAGGATAATTTTGAAGGTTTCTAGCAGAATTTCTAAGTCCAGGTTGAGGGACCAGTTGTCAATGTAATACAGATCGAGGCGGGCAGCTTCGTTAAAGGCATCAATCTCGGAACGGCCGGAAATTTGCCACAGTCCGGTAATGCCGGGAAGCACCTGGTGACGGGTGTGATGCCAGGGGTCGAAGCGTTCCACATCCCGTAGCGGCAGGGGCCGGGGTCCCACCAAGCTCATTTGCCCTAGCAAGACATTAAACAGTTGGGGAAGTTCGTCGATGCTAGTGCGGCGAAGGAACTGCCCAATGGGGGTGACGCGGGGGTCATTTTTGATCTTGAACATAACCCCATCATCGGTTTCATTGTGCTGCTCTAAAGTTGCCTGCATTGCTGCAGCATCGGGAACCATAGTGCGGAACTTCCACATTTGAAAAACTTTGCCATGAAGTCCAGTCCGCTCCTGGCAAAAGAAGATCGGACCTGGAGAGGTGAGTTTAATCGCGATCGCTGCCCCCAAAAAGAGCGGCGACAGAACAATCAACCCTACAAATGCTCCGACAAAATCGAGCATCCGCTTTAGCCGATAGTCCCAACCGCTGAGGACATCCGCTTCCATGCGTAGAGTGGGGACACCCGCAAAAATCTCTGGTGATCCGCGACGGTGGAGCATCTCCAGGCTGGAAGGAACCAGTCGCAGGGTAATGCCTGCCCGCCGTAGTTGCCAGTAAAGCCTGGAAGCCAGTTCCGTTTGGGGTAAACCTTCTGCCAGAACTTCCTTTGCCCCAGAAGCCAAAATTGCCTGCAGGGTGGTGGTACTACTGGCGGTTGAAGAAAGGGCCGCTCCGACCACTTTGCAGCGCGATCGCCGTTTCAGCAGGTGGAACAGTTTGGACAACCGCTCCGCTGGAGCCAGCAAGAAAATCGGTGTCTGAGTTTGTTCAAATTGCCGCAGCACCGGGCTGATGATTAATCGGCAACCAATTACCAGTGCAACACTGCCAGACCAGGCGCTAAAAAAGAGCGATCTCGGCAAATCTAGCTTTGGGTCATAGAAATAGCTAATGACCAGGGATGATAAATAGACCCCACTCACCATTTGCCCAGAGCGAATGTAGTTTTTCCACTGGGTCGAAGATCCGTATAAACCGCTGCGGGCAAACAGTATCAGCGTTACAGCAGCAAACAGCCAGAACAGTCCCGGCAGTCCCAGCCAGACTCCCCAGGAAAGTTGCGGTGGTAGAGGAGAATAAAAACGGTTGAGACGAGCTGCCATCTGCCAGGCGATCGCCAGAGCTGCTGTATCGCACAATAACAGGGCCAGCACCCTCCGCCACTGCCAGTTGAAAAGCATTTGCAAACTAAACCCATGGGGAGCACGAATATCCGTCGCTTTCTTACAGGAGGTGCTGTTCATTGCAAAAGAGGGGGAAACGCAATACAGCTAACAATGACAGGCTTGCCAACTGACTTGCGGGGCAACAGGGTTAGTATTCCGCAAAGACACGGAAAACTTATCGCCAGCCACAGATTCTTTGCCAGGTTCTCCCGGCTTGCCGGTGAAAGAGTAGTGGATTCAGAACTCAAAACCTCAAACTCTCCTACCAGCGAGACTTTTAGGAAGTTGACTTGCGGCAAATCAATGCGTTGTGTGCCAGTTCAGGAATTTACCACATTACCGATGAGGCGTATAAATACTTCACTTACGCAGCACTGGGAGCGTTGCAGGTTGGGCGTGATTACTGTCGTGAAAGGCTGGGAGCGATCGCCCAAGTACGCCAGCAGATGTTTCAGGAATAAAAAGAAGTCGCAACGGAAGGGATTAAACGGCTAATTCAAGGACTAAAAAACCATTCTGGAATAGAGAAACTGGCTCAAAGTCCCACAGAGCCTTTCCGTAGCCCGTTATCGAGTGCCTGAGTTATGGGTACCCCTTAAGAAAACGGGTGGGCTGGCAGCAGGTTTTGTTGACAACTTAACCCTAAAGTAGAAGGTTTTTGGCTCACCTGCTTTTATACTGTTTCTCAAAAAAACCGGATTGCTGAGCTAAGTACGAGATATCAGAAAAAGAGGACATAGAAATGCAGACAGTCGTTCCATCGCCCAGCACCACCATGAAATCTGTTCGCCCAAAGCTGATGCCCACCCTTGTTTGTCTTACAGTCGTGGGGCTGCTTGCAGCCTTTCTGCCCTATCCCGGATTTGAGAACCAGGTAACGGTTATTGATACTATCCCTCGCAAATAACATCACTCTGCCTTAAACCATTTGGCGCTCCCGAGAGTTTGGTGATAAGCAAGACTTATCACCAAAACAAAATCAATATTTCAGAGATTTTGTTTGAGATGAAAGAGTAGCTTGCGCTACTCTTTCACCGGCAAGCCGGGAGAACCAGCGATATTAACGACGTTCTGCCACCGGAATGTGAACCGCTGACACTTGCTCGAAGGCAGTGAGTTTGGCCAGTTCTTTAGCCCTTTCCATACCTTGGCAAGGTAGATATCAGCTCCTTCCCTCCATTGGCACAGGGATGATATAAGAAAGAAACAATGGCGATGGAGCTCGCCGAAACCGCCTAACGTTTGAGCATTATCACAACGTAGTTGGCTGATAGCTCCTACTGCTCCGGCTTGTAGCGGAAGGGTAGGGCTGCGTCTGTATGGGCTGAAGCAAATCCGTCGCTACAAGTCACGTTGATCATCCGATTCAACTACAACGTGACGCTATGTTAGAGAGCATTATCTGGATTTTATTGATGGGCTTTTTCGTGGGACAAATTGCTCGACGGATGAGAGTGCCTGCGTTGGTGGGCATGGTGTTGGTTGGCATTGTGCTTGGCCCCTATGGGGGCAATGTGATTGCGCCAGAGGTTTTGGCAGCGGCAGATTCGCTCCGGGTCATCGCCGTCATGGTGATCCTAATGAAGGCTGGGTTAGGGCTGGATCGGGAAAAGCTGGCTCAGCAAGGGACTGTGGCATTGCGATTAGGCTTTTTGCCTGCGGCTTGTGAAGCGATCGCCATTGCATTGGCCTCCATGGGGCTGCTCCAGTTTGACTTTGCCACCGGGCTTCTGCTCGGCTGCATCATTGGCGCGGAATCTCCCGCCGTTATTGTGCCTGGAATGTTGCGCCTAAAAAGTCTGGGATGGGGGGTGAAGAAAGGGATTCCGGATGCCATCTTGACCGGAAGTGCGCTGTCTGATGTGTTGCTGCTGCTGGTCTTTAGTTTGCTGCTGGCGTTTTTGTCGCAAAGTGCGGCAGCAGGAATCACCTTGCCGGGAGGGTTAACCCTCAGTCCAGTGCAATTGCTACCGTTCCAAATCATTCTGCAAATCGGGTTAGGGGTTCTGCTGGGATGGTTTGTGGCTCGTCTCCTGGTCTCATTGTTAGCCAAGCAAAACTGGACGCAAAACGCGGTGCAGGATGCCCTGGTTGCTGCAGGCTTTGCCCTCTTGCTGGTGGTCTTAGCAGAAGATTTTCCTCTATTCTCCGGCTATCTGGCCGTCATGACGACGGGCTTTTTTCTGATTGAGATAGATGCTCCGTTAGCTCGGCGGCTACGCGGTGGCTTTGATAGTTTGTGGGTGATTGCTGAAATCATTCTCTTTGTGCTGCTAGGTGCGAGTATTCAGCTTAATGTGCTGGGTAATACATTGCTCGTTGGTTTAGTCGTATTAGCCATTGGCACGTTGATTGGGCGATCGCTGGGCTGGTATCTCTCTACCTTGGGCAGTAACTGGACTTGGAAAGAGCGACTGTTTTTGCTACCCGGAAATTCGGCTAAGGCAACGGTGCAGGCGGCCATTGGTGCCATTCCCTTAGCCCAAGGCATCGAGGGAGGGGAAACCATTCTGGCCTTAGCAGCCCTCTCGATTCTGGTGACAGCCCCCCTGGGAGCCTGGGCCATCCCCACCTTTGCGCCTAAGCTATTAGAGCGGGGTGAGGTCGATCCGACGAAGGTTTCCGTATCTCGACGAATTGTGTTGCTGGCCGCTGTCGATACGTCTTCCCTGGCGACCCAGGTATTGACCAAAGTTGCAGAACTGGCCCGACGTAGCGATGCCGAGGTGGTGGTGCTGCACGTCATTCGGATGGATGACCCGCAAGGGGTTGAGCGACTCCGCCGTGAGGCAAAGCGAATCCTGGCAGATATTCGTTATCGCTTTGTCACAGCTGACGGAACTGTTCCTGAAGAAATTGTGCGTACCGCTCAAGACTACAACGCAGCTGAGATTGTCATTGGCAAACGCGGTCATCGTCCGCTGGATGAGGTATTGGTTGGGTCAGTTTCACAAGCCGTCCTGGAAAGCAGCCCGATGCCGGTTGTGGTTGTGGAAGCTGAGTTAGCATCACCCCTGACTCATTAGTAAACCCTTTGCAACGATCTGGAGAATTTCATCATGCTCAGACAGCCTGCGGTGCGAACCGTGATAGCTATTTCATTGGGGGCGATCGCGGGTGCCCTATGCCGTTACTACTTAGGATTGGGTATCGGGCATCTGCTGGGTACGCCGATCCCCTACGGCACTTTAGTTGTCAATATTACTGGATGTTTTGCCATGGGGCTTTTAGCCACGCTCTCGTTGGGGCAGGTGATCAGCTTTCATCCTGACTTGCGGCTACTCCTGTTGACTGGTTTTTTAGGGTCGTACACCACGTTTTCAAGCTATGAGCTCGATAGTGCCAAACTTCTATCTGAAAAAGATTTACAAGCAGATTTGATTTACTGGACCGGCAGCGTGTTGCTGGGATTCATTAGTTTGCAACTGGGCATTGCTCTCTCAGAGTGGATACTCAAAAAACTTGATCGGGATTGGTTAAGCTGATGACACCTTCTGATTTTCTTCCAGTGTGGATCGCATTAGGCGCAATTCCTGGAGCACTGAGCCGTTATTATCTGACTCTCCTTTGTGCTCAAAGGTTTGATGGAGATTTTCCCTTCGGCACCTTCTTAATTAATCTTTCTGGTGCTTTTTTGATGGGGTTCCTGACAACAGAACTTCAGAAGATAAGTACTGAGCAATGGCTCAACGGATTTGCCACCATCGGCTTTTTAGGCGCTTACACCACCTTTTCGACCTTTGCGCTCGATTTTTCAAACCTTTTGAAGCTTGGTAACACCAGACGGGCGCTGCTCTATGGGTTGGGCAGTCCCCTTGGGGGATTTTTAGCCGTTGAAATGGGGATTGCCCTGGCTCAGCACCTCTAGCCTTTTGCAAGGAGAATCCGATGAGCAAGACAGAACAGTTAACGATTTATATAACAGAGGGCGATCGCGTGCAGGGCAAACTGCTATACCGCGCCCTGATGGACGCGGCACGGCAGTCGAGTATCGCGGGTATGACCGTTGCTCGGGCGGCAGTGGGCTACAGTCAGCACCGTCGCTACATCAGCGTGGACTGGATGCCAGAACTGGCGATGCAAATGATTGTGGTGCTAATAGTGATTGATCGCCCGGAGGCGATCGCCCGGTATATTCCCCATATTCAAAACCTGGTGCAGGATGGGCTGGCGTTTACAGAGCGGGTGACGGTCGTTCACCATGCTCCAGCAACGGATGACCCATCTGATTCGCCACTGCATTGTGCTGACCTTTTATTCGATGTGGAGGACACCATGACGGACTACGAACGGTTAACGATTTATGTAGGTGAGGCAGATCAATGGCGAGGTAAACCCGTACATCTTGCCCTGGTAGAGGAAGCGCGTCGCCAGGGTTTGATTGGCGCAACGGTGCTGCGGGGTATGACTGGATACGGCAAACGTAACCAGGAGCGGATCAAGTTTCTCGGCATTATCGAGTTATCTTCAGATTTGCCGATGGTGGTGAGTTTGATTGATCGCACCGAAAAAATTGAGCAGTTTCTCCCCCTCGTTCGAGAGATGGTAGTGGGTGGCATTGTGGTGCGCGATCCGGTGCGAGTGGTTCACCATGCACCTGTAAATTAGTCCTATTAGAGTCCTATTAGCACTACCTTTTGCCACAGCAGTTCAGTGTACCTGGCTTAATGGTAGCCACTACTTCACCGGTTTGGCTTGTATCATAACTACCCAATGCTTCTAATTGGGATGGCACCCGCCGATGCCCCAGGGTACTCAGCAATTGTTGCACAGGGGGCTTCTCTGGATAAGATACGGCTTGACAAAGTTCTCAAATCCATACCAACCAGGGTAACGTCACAATCAACCTTCTGTTTTTACGATTCCCAAGGCAGCTTGTAAAAATAAATTGAACAGGTTTTTAGCCGTAGTGCGGGCATCTTGCCCGCGCAAGCAAGACGCTTGCACTACTTATTTTTGCAAGACTCCTGACTTGTAAGTTTCACCGCAAGCCTATCCAGGCATAGGTAAGGCCCAAGGTCATCAAAGTAAGCGGCAACCCAAACTGCAAATGCTGCCAGAAGGAAAGACGATATCCTGCCGCCGCGGCTGCCTCAACCGTAATTAGGTTGGCGACAGCCCCAAACAGGGTCAGATTTCCAGCCAGTGTTGCCCCCGCTGCCAACAGCAACCAGCTCTGAGTCGCGTCCGGTGAAATCATTCCCTGTAACAGCAGTACCGCTGGCACATTGGAAATTAAATTAGACACGATCGCCGTCACCGCCAGCAGTCCAGCCGGATGAGCTACCCAGGTAGCCACCCCCGCCAGCAGGTCGAGTTCCTGTACACACCGGGTAAGCACGAACAGGCCCGAAAACATCACCAGCAGTGACCAGTCAACTTGTTGCAACACGCGCTGGGGCTTAATGCGCCGGGTCACCAGCAGCGCTGCCGCCGCTAAAAAGGCGGATTCTGCTAAGGGTAATCCAGCCCCAAAGGCGATCAACAGCAAGCTGGTCACGATCAGGGTTTTGATTAGCACCGGGCGATAGACTCGAAAGTGAGGTAGGGGATACGGTGGGCAGGGGCGCAGCGATCGCACCTCTGGATAGAGGAGCCAGAGTAGCCCGATCTGTAGCCCCAGCCCGATGATTGCTACTGGTGTCAGGGTCAGCGCAAACTCGCTGTAGCTGATGCCCGAAAATGACCCCACCAGAATGTTTTGCGGATTGCCACTGAGGGTTGCCACAGAGCCAATATTGGTGGCTCCGGCAATGGCCAGCAGATAGGGTACCGGGTTAAGCTTGAGCGATCGCGTCAACTGCACTGTCAGGGGCGTGCTTACCAGTGCCAGCGTGTCATTTAAGAACAGGGCCGACAATGCTCCCGTGCCGACAGTCAGCAGCCCCAACAGACCCAGAGGACTGCGAGTTAATCGCAGCAAATAGAGTAGCGCCAGTTTGAAGAACCCAGCATAGGACAGATACGCATTTACCACCATCATGCTGAGTAAAAACACGATGGTATCGGCATCAATAGCCTGCCAGGCTTGATACAGACTGAGGGTACCCAGGGCAATCAACACCGCTGCGCTCACCAACGCCAGGGTGGCTCGATTCATTCGTAAACCTGGCACAGAGCCGATGCCCAGGGCCAGATAGCTCAACCCCAGCACCACCACCTGAACCCAATCCGGCACATTAATCATAGCGATCTGAATTTATCGTTGAGCCATTATCAGGAACAGCCGTCGTTTTGAGCAGCCGTTGGGGCACCCACCACAGGTAGACGATCATGCCGGAGAGCTCCACCAGGGGTTGCAGTATCACCACCGTGTCACTGGCCCCATAGCGCCGAGGGATACGGCGGCGATTGCCTGCACCTGGAAGGCCGCAATCAGCAGCAGCGTCAACGCCAGAAACGGCACCGGGAGCCAACTGGTAAACCCTAACCAGCGGTGTCCCAGAGTACTCACCTTGCCCCATTGCTCACTCGCCAAAGCCAGCCCCAAGAGGGAGCAAAATCAGCCTGACGAAGGCATCGATAAACGCGGTTGGGTCGATCTGCCCATGTAAACTACCATTGGTAAACAGCCACAGGTACAGCGGCAGCAGCAGGCTTTGCAGCAAGAGCAATACTGGGGTAGCCGCGATCGCCAGTGGCAAATTGCCCTTGCCCAGATAGGTAAATGTGAGAAACCAGTCGGTGCAGGGCACCAGCAGTACTAGATACACCCCAAATTGCAGGTGCGGATCGCTCAAAAACCGATGGGACAGCCCCCACACCACTATGGGCACCAATCCAAAATTGCTGACGATCAGAGCGACCATGAAGCGCCGATGGCGAAGCGCCTGCCACAGGTGCAGCAGCGGCACCTGGCAGAAGGTGGCGTAGAGCAAAATACCAAGGGTTAGCCAGATGCTCTGTTCAAGCACTGGGGCGAGAGTCGCATACCCCTTCCCTACTCCAGTCCCTACTCCCAGCGCTATTAGATAAATCCATAATTGGTAAGGATGCATACAAAAATAACTTGATTAACTAAGCCGTCTTGCGGGGTACAATTCGATAATTCCATTCTCCATGA
>JAIMBL010000101.1 GCA_023511615.1 Leptolyngbyaceae cyanobacterium HOT.MB2.61 | reverse complement strand
CCTAAGAGCCTTGAGATACATCTCAGGCTCAAAGCAGAAACCTGTTAAAACAGGTTTAAACCCTAACGAATCTGCGTTTCAGTCAGTTTCAACTGACTTTAGCTTTGAGCCAGAACTTTAGTTCTGAGCTTATTTCAGCGCCATTCAAGTAACGATAGCTGAGAGAAATCGATACCCATGCAGGTTTTTGTCCTACTGTTTAATGCCAGAACAGAAAATGAAGGCATCCATACAATTCGGATTGGCGAGCACAACTGGGTGCTGATGTTTGAGGAAGAAGACGACGCAACCCGTTATGCCCTCTTGCTGGAAGCTCAAGACTTTCCATCCCCAACTATCGAAGTGATGGAAAAGGAGGAAATTGAAGAATTCTGTCAAAGTGCTGGGTATCATTGCCAACTGGTACCTAAAGGCTTTGTGCCCCAGAGTGATACTGATCGCCTGCTTATGGTTCCCCCGGAAACGAATGTTGAAGAAACCGATTGGCAACCCGAAGAAGCTCCACCAGAACCCATTGCCGATGCCGAGTTAGAGCAGATTCGGCGACAGTTAGAAGGGCTTCTGTAAAGGGCGATGTTTAGAAACAGGATGGTTTGAACCAGGGATAACAAATGGACATTACCGAACGGGGGCATCTGCTGACGGAGCAGGCCAACCCAGATAGCCATAATCTAGACCAGTTGAGTTCGCTGGAACTGGTTGATCTGTTTAACCGTGAAGATGCCAGGGTGATTGGGGCGATCGCCCTGGCTCGACGGGAACTGGCTGAGGCGATCGACCGGACGGCTGAAGCACTCCGCCAGGGTGGACGGTTATTCTACGTTGGTGCAGGCACAAGTGGCCGCCTGGGTGTACTGGATGCAGCGGAATGTCCTCCCACCTTCTGTACGTTACCAGAGCAGGTGCAGGGCATCATTGCAGGGGGGGCTGCCGCCCTGGTGCGCAGTTCAGAAGAATTGGAAGACCGGCCAGAAGATGGAGCAGAGGCGATCGCCCATCATCAGATTACGAGCCAGGATGTGGTGGTCGGCATCACTGCAGGCGGTACCACTCCTTACGTTCATGGAGC
The DNA here is from genome assembly GCA_023511615.1 of Leptolyngbyaceae cyanobacterium HOT.MB2.61. Taxonomy (GTDB): domain Bacteria; phylum Cyanobacteriota; class Cyanobacteriia; order Leptolyngbyales; family Leptolyngbyaceae; genus Leptothermofonsia. Next base: position 16,083 of record JAIMBL010000101.1, on the reverse strand, counting down.
ATTGAAAGCCGCCCGGCAACGGGGAGCGACAACCATTTTCATTGCCTGTGTCCCAGCAGATCAGGTCAGTGCCCAGACAGATGTGGACATCCGCTTGTTAGTGGGGCCAGAAGTGCTGGCAGGCTCTACCCGCCTCAAAGCGGGAACCGTGACAAAACTGGCGCTTAACATCCTCTCGACCGGGACAATGGTGAAACTGGGCAAGGTCTTTGGCAATCGCATGGTGGATGTGGCTGTGACAAATAAAAAACTACACGATCGCGCCCTCCGAATTCTGTGCGACCTCACCGATCTGAGCCGGGAAGAGGCGGGCTATTTGCTTGAACGCAGTGGACGTCAGGTCAAACTGGCCCTCCTGATGCACTGGGCAGGAGTGGAAAAGGAGGTGGGCGATCGCTTACTGGCAGAACATCAGGGAAATTTGAGAAAAGCCCTAAATTCAGTTTAGAAAGAGAACTGGGTGTAGCAAGATGAATTGGAACGAAGTTTCAATTCATCCAACCCTGAATTCATCCCCAGAATCAGCAACGCCCGCTACCCGGGCTTAATACTGCAATAGAACTGAGTGCGGCTGAATCACCAGTATTGCGAGTTTGGTGACCTATCTGCGCTACAGCCATGCCATTAGTTATCAACGGCTGAGCCAGTTGATGAGCAAACTTTACGGTCTCACTCTGTCAGCAGAAGCGATTGCCAATCTCTTGTAAGGGATGCAGGGACAGCTGGAAACCCCTGTGACTAAGATCGGGGAACGTTTACGCAGTGCCCGTCTGGTCGGCAGCGATGAGACCGGGGCACGAGTGAATGGGAAAAACCAATGGGAATGGGTGTTTCAAAACGACCAGGTGTGTTTGCATGTGATTCGTCCCACGCGCGGCAAAACCGTGATTGATAGCGTGATGGCTGGGCATCAACCGCAAATTTGGGTGTCTGATTTATTCAGTGCTCAGGCCGCCCATCCGGCGCAGGACTGGCAAGTGTGTCTGGCGCATCAACTGCGCGATTGTCAATATGCCTGGGAGACCCCTTGCGCTTTAAGGATGTAAGGTATTTAGCTTCATCATAGGCTTCCCGATTCTTCCAGCAGTGAAACAAAATACGAATCCATTTGAATGCCAGCGATCGCACTGTTGGGTTGATGCTTAATAATCTGATTCAATATTTCAACCGCAGAACTATAGCGTCCTTCAGCCATCTTAGGAAACCTGCCAGAACAAAACCATCGAGAAATCCCTGAAAATAATTTTCAGAAAAATCGGCCACTATGAAAATCTGAACAACACAAAGGCTGAAACTAAACAATCCCTTCGTTATGGCTTAAACTGATAGCGTTTAGAAACCTTTTCTTGATAAAACTTTATCGAATTGGCAGCGTTACCCAGAGGTTGCTTCCCTGTCCCGGTAAGGACTGAACTGAAACTTTTCCGCCCATGCGCCTGACCAGAGTATCGACGATCGCCAATCCCAGATCGACACTCTCTTTTGTGCGGATTTCTGATAAATCCATTGGTTGATGGAATGCCTGGGAAATGGCAATTCCGTTGCCGCGATCGCGAATGTGAATCACGGCAGAATTATCGACCTGCTCCAGTGTGAGGCTCACTGGTTGCGGCGTCTCACACCGCTTGAGGGCATTGTCAATTAAGTGAACGATCACCTGGAGGAGGCGTTCCCGGTCTGCCTTAACCGGGATATTTGGGGAAGCGGCTTCAACCTGAATGATTTGATGGCGGAATTTTTCAGTTATCTGAACCGCATTTTCGACTACCTCATTGAGGGTTAGCACTTCCAGATGAAACGGTAGACTGTGGCTCTCCGCTCGCGCCAGTTCAAGGGAATCTTGCAATATCTGAGCCATTCGCTCCACCTCTGCGGTGGCAATTTCCAATGCTTCCTGTTGAGGAGAGGTGAGATTGGCGCTACAGCGCTGAAGGTGCTGCAAGTAACCAGAAATTAAGCTCAGGGATGTCCGCAGTTCGTGGGAGAGGCTACCCATGAATTGTTGTTGCTGGGCTCCAGCTTCGTTTAAGGTCGATAGCAATGTGTCGTAAGTCTGGAATAGGGCGCGTACTTCGGCAGGCATGTCAGCCAAGGCGTGATTTGTCAGGTTGCCAGTTTCAATTGGGTTAGTTGTCACATAGTGGGAAAGCTGTTTCAATGGCCGCAGCGATCGCCAGACGGTAAAGGCGATCGCTCCGATCATCACAGGTACAATGACGGCGATCGCGATCATTGAGCTGTGCATCCCCAAATTCCAGATGCCGCTTTTCTCTGGGTACTTAGCATCCGCCATTTTCCGATCCATCTGAGCGATGGTGCAGAGAGAGACAACAATTAAACCCAAAGTGACAATGCCTGCAATCTGTAACGTCAGGGTCAAGAGAATGGAGGGCGATCGCAACTGGAAAGGGACTGCTCCAGTGATTCGCCTGAGGATGGAACGGGTAGGCCTCATTGGAAGAACATCTCAGAATTGTTCTGGCTGGGTTTCTTATATAAATACGGTATGAGATCAGGGAATTGAGATTTAGAAGGCCAGTACTGAAGAGACAACATTTATGCAACAAAAATATGCAACAAAAACAATGCTTTTATGTCCAACATACCAGCCCATTCTTGGAAAAATCTGATAAATCCCACAGAAATCGCTGCCTCTGGCAAGTGATGTCTCTCAAATCCCCGTCTTCTGAGGGGGCGATTGCATCAGGATATCGATCAAGGAATTGGAGATCTAAATCTGGGCGTATCAGAAGAGGCTAAATTTTTCCTGAGAATTCGCTGAGACTCAATCCACAAATAGTTAACTGTCTATTCAAAATTTTTTAGTTCCCTTTCATTTAAGAATTGATGATTGGATGAAAATAGTAAAATTCAATTAGTGTTGCAAACACTAATTTTGCACCCCTGTACCCTCCAACAAAACTGTCGTTTTGCTGTACTAGCAGTCCATCCGAAAATCCAACCCGATGGCAGGTAGGGGAGAAACTCCACTCCATCCCCCTTCCATCCCACAACTCGTGCTTTCTCAAACTCTCGCCGCATCCTTGAATGATTACGATTTCAGGCTATCGGATTACTGAAACACTGTATGAGAGTTCCAGAACACTCGTTTATCGAGGGCTGCGCAACTTCGATGGGGTTCCAGTTGTTCTGAAAATGTTGAGGCAGGAGTACACTTCCCCAAGGACTTTGACAAAGTTTCTCACGCAGAGATTCGCTCAATTCCAGATGGAATATAACATCATTCGCAGCTTAGATGTGGAAGGTGTCATCAAAACCTACGGCCTGGAAACCTATCAACAAAGCCCAGTAATTGTATTACAAGACTTTGGAGGCGAATCCTTAAGCCAACGACTGCAAAATCGATTATTGAATCTGGAGGAATTTCTCACCCTTGCCCTGCAAATCACTCAAACCCTGGGTGAGATTCACCAACGCAACATAATGCACAAAGATATTAATCCGTCCAATATTGTGCTGAATCCAAAAACTGGACAGGTAAAAATCATCGATTTTGGCATTGCAACCGTACTTGCTCAGGAAAACCCAACGCCTCGCAATCCAAATGTGTTGGAGGGAACCCTTGCCTATATGTCGCCCGAACAGACGGGGCGAATGAATCGGGATATCGATTACCGCACTGATTTTTATTCCCTGGGGGTGACGTTTTATCAATTGTTGTGCGATCGCCTCCCCTTTGAAACCACCGATATTATGGAGTTGGTTCACCACCACATCGCCCGACAGCCCATCCCTCCCCACCGTTTGAACCCAGACATTCCACCATCCCTTTCCCAGCTGGTGATGAAACTGTTGGCAAAAATTGCCGAAAATCGCTACCAGAGTGCCCGTGGAATTTGTGCCGATCTTCAACAGTGCCTTGATCAGTTGCAACACAAGCAACCTTTTGCCTCCTTTCCATTGGGGTGCCAGGATCTTTCTGATAAATTTCAGATTCCTCAAAAACTGTATGGTCGTGAGCGAGAAGTGGCTGCTTTGCTGGCGGTATTTGAGCAAGTGTTGGGGAACGGGCGATGGGAAGTCGGGAGCAGGGAGATAGAAACTCAAAACTCAAAACTCCCCCACTCCTCATTTTCCAATCCTTCCCACAGCCAGTTTGTTCTCATCTCTGGTCCCCCCGGTATTGGCAAAACCACTCTGGTCAGGGAACTTTACAAGCCAATGACTCAACGGCGGGGATATTTCATTGCAGGAAAATTTGACCCACTTCAGCGTAACGTTCCCTATGCCTGCCTGATTCAGGCATTTCAGGAGTTGATTCGCCAATTATTAACTGAGACAGAAGATCAGCTCAACCGTTGGCGGGAGAAACTACAAATGGCTCTGGGTATTAATGGGCAGGTCATTGTGGACGTCATTCCAGAAGTTCAACTGATTGTTGGCAAACAGCCTGATCTGCTTCAATTGCCTCCAACTGAATCTGAGAATCGCTTTAATTGGGTGTTTCAAAACTTTATTCATGTATTTACTCAAGCTGAACACCCTCTGATCATCTTTCTGGATGATTTGCAGTGGGCAGATACTGCTTCGCTGCAATTCATTCAGTGGTTAATGATAATGCCGGATAACCAGTATCTCTTAATTATTGGTGCCTTTCGGGATACTGAAGTTGATCTAACCCATCCATTGATGCAAACGCTCGATGAGATTCGAAGAGCAGAAGGACTGGTCGAACAAATCACAGTGCCACCATTGCGCCTGGAAGATATTCATCATTTGGTTCAAGACACTCTACACTGTGAACCGGAGCGATCTCACCCCTTAGCAGAACTGGTTCTCCGAAAAACCAGTGGCAATCCTTTTTTATCAATGAATTTCTCAAGTTCCTTCATCAAAACCACTTGATCCGTTTCGACTTTCGCACAGGAAGCTGGCACTGGAGTTTAGATCAGATTCAGCAAGTGCAATCTACCGATAATGTGATTGAACTTGTAATTGATAAAGTGCAACGGCTCTCACCGACCAATCGATACGTTTTGCAATTAGCAGCCTGTATCGGTCATCAATTTGATTTACAAACCCTTGCCACCATCAGTGAAAAACCTCCACCTACTGTTGCGACAGAACTTTGGGAAGCCATGCAAGAGGGACTCATTTTGCCAATTGGAGATGAGTACAAGTATTTGCCTTTTGAGCAGGCAACCAGCTATCAACAATCCGTCATAGAGATAGCTCAGGATTCTCCTACCACGGCTGATTTGACATCAGACATCTTCTACAAATTCACCCACGATCGCGTCCAGCAAGCAGTCTACTCCCTCATTTCCGAAGCAGATAAAAAGCATTGTCATGGCAAAATCGGTCGGCTTTTACTGGCTGTTATTCCTCCAGAACAATTAGAAGAGCGAGTCTTTGAGGTTATCGACCACCTCAATATCGGTGCTGAGATGATGGTTGAGTCAGACGCAAAAATTGAACTGGCACGGCTCAATCTGATCGCAGGACAGAAGGCCAAAACATCCGTTGCCTATGAGTCCGCACTGAACTATTTGAGCATGGGTCTGTCGCTCCTACCAGGCGATCGCTGGCAAAAGGATTATAAATTAACGCTGGCATTAACTGAACTGGCCGCAGAGGTTTCTTATCTTACAGGCGATTTTGAACAGATGGAACAGCTGGCTGAGCAGGTTCTGCGCCATGCTCAGACGGATTTAGATAAAACGAACGTTTATTTGGTTAAAATTCAAGCCTGCATTGCCCAGAATCGGCTATTAGATGCCATCCGAACTGCACTTCAGGCCCTGGAATTGTTAGGCACAAAATTGCCCGAAAAGCCCAGCCGCTTTGAGGTTTTGCAGGGATTGATCAGAACAAAATTGGCTCTGGCTGGACGGCAAATTGAAAACCTGGTAAATCTTCCCAGAATGACTGACCCATACAAACTGGCTGTCATGCGCGTGATTGCCAGCGTTTGTACCCCAACCTATTTCCTGGTGCCGGAATTATGGCAACTCATGGTTTTTCAGAAGATTCAGCTTTCGGTGAAATACGGCAATGCCCCTGGATCAGCCTTTGGCTATGCCGACTACGGCATGATTTTGTGTGGGGTTGAGCAAAACATCAAGGCAGGCTATCGGTTTTCCCAACTAGCATCAACGCTGCAATCTCAGCTCAATGCCAGAGAATTTATTCCTAAAACCACTTTGCTGGTCAATATGTATCTCAAACACTGGCAGGAGCATCTGCGAGAAACGGTCAATCCCCTGCTGGAAGCCTACCAGCGTGGCCTGGAAACGGGCGACCTGGAGTATGGCACCTTTGCGATCGCCTACCGCTTCTACCACTCCTACCTGTTGGGGCGAGAACTACTCCAGCTAGAACAGGAGATGAGCAGCTATGAAAGAGCGATCGCCCAATTTAAACAGATACTTCCCCTCAACCTGACACGTATTTACCACCAGGCAATTCTGAACCTGATGGGTCAGTCAGAAGACCCCTGCCAGTTAACAGGCAAAAGCTACAACGAAGACGAAAGCCTACCCCAGCACCTGGCCGCGGATGATAGATACACAGTTTTTAACCTGTATTTCAATAAACTCATTCTTAGTTATCTGTTTCAGAACACCGCCCAAGCGACAGAATATGCCCAAAAAACTGAGCAACTGTTAGCTGAAGGAGCCGTCGGATTGCTGGTTGTACCCGCATTTTATTTCTACCATTCCCTCGCTCAAATAGCCGTATTTCCAGAAGCAAACCAGACTCAACAGGTGCAGATCTTGAGGAGCGTAACCGCCAATCAGAAAAAGATCAAACGCTGGGCAGAGCATGCCCCTATGAACTATTTGCATAAGTTTTACCTGGTAGAAGCGGAGCAGCATCGAATTTTGGGCCAGGACACCGAAGCGGGAGAGAAGTACGATCGCGCAATTGCGATCGCCAAAGAACAGGAATACCAGAATGAAGAAGCCCTGGCCCATGAACTGGCAGGCAGGTTCTACCTGGCAAAGGGCAAAACTCTGATTGCCCAGGCATACCTGCGAGCGGCCCATTACGGCTACCTCAAGTGGGGTGCATCTGCGAAAGTGAGCCAGCTTGAACATTGCTATCCTCAATTCTTCGGTCTTTCCCAGCAAACCTCATCCGTCTCCTTGAGCGGTTCTCTGACTTCCTCGCCAACCACAACCAGTCGTACTGGAGCAGAAATTTTAGATCTGGCCGCCATCATGAAAGCTTCGCAGGCGCTTTCTGATGAGATTGTGTTAGATAAATTGTTGGCAAAATTGATGATGATTTTGATTGAAAATGCTGGAGCAGATCGGGGTTGTTTGCTTTTGGAAACGCAGGGTAAATGGCAGGTGAGAGCAGAAGGCAATGTCAATTCAGGTAGCATTACGGTGTACCAGAGGATTGAACAGGAGATTTCGCACAATGCTTCAATGGCAATCGTCAATTACGTTGCCCGCACTCAGGAAAGTGTTGTTCTGAATCATGCTGCTGAGGAAACCCGCTTCGGCCAGGATGCCTATATTCAGCAACATCAACCCAAGTCCATTCTTTGTACACCTCTGGTTTACCAGGGAAAGCTTTCTGGAGTTCTGTACTTAGAAAATAACTTAACTACCGATGCTTTTACAGCAGAACGGTTAGAAATTTTGCAACTACTCTCCGGTCAGGCTGCCATTTCCATTGACAATGCCCGGTTATACAGTGAACTGGAATTGCGTGTGCAGGAACGCACTACTGAACTGATTCAGATGAACGAACGGTTGAAGCAACTTACCACTGAGCTCCAGCGTTCCAATCAAGACCTGGAGCAGTTTGCATACATTGCTTCCCATGACTTGCAGGAGCCACTGCGGGCAATCATCAGCTACACCCAGATGCTGGCAAAAAAATACCAGGGCAAGCTGGATGAAAAAGCGGATTTATATATTCATTTTGCAGTGGATGGCGCTGTCCGAATGCAGCAATTGATCCGGGATTTGCTGGCTTACTCCAGAGCGGGTAGACAGGATCTAAAGCGGCAGCCAACCGATTGCAATCTTGTGATTCAGAAAGTGCTACAAGATTTGCAGGTTGCGATCGCTGAATCCAACGCAACCATCACTACAGATCCCCTTCCTACCCTGAACGCTGACCCCAATCAGCTTTTTCTCCTATTTCAGAACTTGATTGGGAATGCGATTAAGTATCGTGGGGAAGAACCACCGCAGATTGATGTCAGTGCAACCAGCCTGCAAAAGCTAGACAACCAGGAAGAACCTGACACCTGGCTTTTCTCGATTCGAGACAATGGCATTGGGATCGAACCCCAGTATTGCGATCGCATTTTCGGCATCTTCCAGCGTCTCCATACCCAGGAGGAATACTCTGGCACGGGGTTGGGGTTAGCGATTAGCCAAAAAATTGTAGAGCGACATGGAGGGCGTATCTGGGTTGAATCTCAAGCGGGGCAAGGTTCGACCTTTTACATTGAAATTCCGGCGTGGGAGAAATGAGATGGGCCATGAAGCCAGGATTAAACCGATTCAAATCCTGCTGGTAGATGACTCCAGAAGTGATGCATTTTTGACTCAAGAAATTCTGAGTGAAAGTGGAATTCCCCACCAGTTGCATCGCGTTAAGGATGGTGTGGAAGCCCTTGACTTTCTCTATCAACGGGGGAAATATACGGATGTTCCTACCCCTGATCTAATTCTGCCCGATCTCAATCTGCCTAGAAAAAATGGGCGAGAAGTTCTGGCAGAAATCCAGGCCGACGAAAGTCTGAAAGGAATTACAGTCGTCGTTCTGACAAATTCTGTGGATGAGGATAGTAGCTTTAAACCCTCTAATCTTGAGTCAAGTTGTTATTTCGTGAAACCAATCGAATTGGAGCAGTTTATTACTCTGGTCGAATCTCTTAAAACTTCTGGTTGATTGCGGTAACGTCCTTCTATGGCTCGATAGCAGCACCCATTTATGACCACGCCAATTCTACTGTTGTTGGTTGAAGATAACCCAGCAGATGCTCATTTGCTGATGGAAACACTGGAAGAAGCAGCCGATCAGTCCTGGCAAATTACCCATGTTCAACGGTTGAGTATTGCGCTGAAACATTTGGCCAGCGATCACTTTGATGCTATTTTGCTAGATCTTTCCCTGCCCGACTCTAAAGAATTAGATACAATTTCGCAAATTCGGACTGCGGCTCAGGACCTACCCATCGTGGTCCTGACGGGATTGGATGACAAGCAAATTGCGGTGCAGGCAGTCGCACGAGGGGCACAGGATTACCTGGTCAAAGGTACGATTACCCCCGAAGTGTTGATACGGGCCATTCGTTACGCAATTGAACGGGGACGAATTTTGAAACAGCTTCAGGCTGAAGTTCTGGAGCGGCAGCGATCGGAACAGACGCTCCGCATGATTGTGGAGGGCACGGCTTCAGTGGTTGGAGACGATTTCTTTCGCTCTCTGGTACGTTCCCTCGCTGAAGCCCTTGGCGTTCGTTATGCCCTGGTCAGTGGTTGTGAAAGTACTGCTCCCACACGAGTTCGAACTTTTGCCTTTTGGCATGACAATGAATTTGGCAAAAATTTTGAGTATGACCTGGCGGATACTCCCTGTGAACAGGTCATCAACAGTAAGGGTTGCCAGTACTACGCTTCGAATTTGCAGTCATTGTTTCCAAAGGATGGAGTCCTGGTTGAGTGGCAGGCGGAAAGTTACCTGGGAATTGCATTGTTGGACTCTACTGGAAAGATTTTGGGGCACTTGGCGGTGCTGGATGATAAACCGATGGAGGACGAGCCCCGGAATCGAGCAGTGCTGGAAATTTTTGCGGCCCGTGCGGCGGCTGAAATAGAACGGCAGCAGGCTGAAGCAGCCCTCCGCATGTCCGAAGAAAAATTTTCTACAGCCTTTCGCTCTTCTCCCGATGCCATCACCATCAGTACCCTCGATAACGGCTGCTATGTGGAAGTGAACGATAGTTGTTTGCATATGCTGGGCTACCACCGGGAGGAAATGTTGGGCCATAGCGCTCTTGAATTGGGGATTTGGGCAAAACCAGAAGACCGTGATGCGCTTGTGCGATCGCTTCAGGAAAAAGAATCGGTTTCAAAAATCGAGTTGCAATTTCGTAAGAAATCTGGAGAGCTTTTTCCAGCGCTGTTTTCAGCCGAAATTATTCATCTGGAAAATGAGCCCTGCCTGCTATCCGTTGCAACTGATATCACAGCCCTGAAACAGGCTGAGAAGGCGTTAGAACGATTGGCAGAAATTGGCGAACTGGCCACCATGATTGTCCATGAGGTGCGTAATCCATTGACAACAATTTCCATGAGCCTGAGTTCCTTTAAACGGTTGGATCTGCCGGATCGCTATCAAGAATATCTTGCCCTTGCTTCGGATGAATCGGATCGGTTACAACGCCTGTTAAACCAAATTCTGCTCTATGCCAAACCCCAGACTTTTCAACCGATAGAACTGGAACTGAATAGTTTCATCACTGATATGGTTGCCTCTCTACAGCCTATCTACGCTGCTGACGGAAAGCAGTTGCAGTTCACTATTAACCCTTCACCATTAAAGATCCTGGCAGATAGGGATAAGTTGAAACAAGTATTTATTAATCTGGTCACAAATGCTTTTGAAGCGATTGAGGAAGGAGTGGTGGCGATCGCCACCACTAACTCAACTCCCAATCACGTTTGCATCCAGATTCATAACAACGGGCATCCCATTCCTTCAGATATTTTGCCAAAGCTGACCAGGCCTTTCTTCACTACTAAGTCTACGGGAACTGGTCTGGGGTTGGCGATCGTCAAACGAATTGTGGAAGCGCATGGTGGCGAATTCAGCATTGAATCCTCGGTATCTGAGGGAACCACTGCCAGAGTGAAGTTACCACTGGTGGTAACTTAGTACAGCAAACCAACCGAAGCCAGTTAAGTTGCGGGCGATCGCCGCTTACTAAAACCGATCCTTCATCCCCCTGAGACGGGTGAAGGTCTGAATCTCGTTATCCGCCTGAACAATTGATCGCAACCCCAGATCATCCCAGCGCAAAAAGGGGTTGGTTCGTTTTTCTGTCCCCAGCAGAGAGGGAACCGTTGCTTCTGAGCGACTGCGGGCGGCTTTTACCTCAGCAAACCGCTTTTGTAAATCAGCGTTGTTGCCATCCACACTGAGAGCAAACTCCAGGTTCTTCAATGTGTACTCGTGGGCACACCAGACTCGTGTTGTATCTGGCAAAGCTCGCAACTTGCTGAGAGAACTCACCATTTGAGTCGGAGTCCCTTCAAATAATCGCCCGCAACCACCTGCAAATAGGGTATCGCCACAAAACAGATCGCCCACGTCATCAGGATGGTCAGGTGGAAAGTAGTAGGCAATATGGGCACGGGTATGCCCCGGAACAAATAACACCTCGGCAGTGCGATCGCCAAAGGAGACGCGATCGCCTTCGTGCAAAAACACCTGCTGTCCTGGAATTCTGCCCCGATCTTCCGCGCCACCATAGACCACAGCACTTGGAAAGCGCTGTAGAAGAGCGGTATTCGCTCCCACATGGTCTGCATGGTGATGGGTATTCAAAATGGCGACGAGCGTTGCTCCCAATTCTTTTAAGCAACGCAAGACGGGAGTTGCCTCTGCCGGGTCAACAACCGCTGCAATCTTTTGCTCCGGATCGTGCAGCAAAAAGATGTAATTGTCTGATAAAGCGGGCAATCGATGGACCTGCATCGTCAGAAATCTCCCCTGGTTTGGTGTCGATTATTCTCTATTCAATAGCCTAATGCAGGATAGGGAGTTGAGGGGGAAATGGGGAATGGGTTAGAGAAGTTTTGATACTAATTTAAAGAGCAAAGGTGGCACATGGGGGTGCAGGGGGTTGTGCCCCTGCACCCCCTTCATCCGTTTATACAGGGTGCAAGAGTAATCGACTTGAGTTATTCCACTGTGACCGACTTTGCCAAATTCCTCGGCTGGTCAACGTCCAATCCTCTGCGAGCGGCAATGTGATAAGACAGTAGTTGCAGCGGAATCACTGTCAGAATTGGTGACAGAATTTCGTCTACATGGGGTACAGGAATGACCGTATCAAATGTATGCGCTGCTTCTTGTTCATCCATCGGTGTGACCCCAATCAGGCGAGCATCACGGGCACGGGCTTCCTGAGCATTGGATAGCACCTTTTCAAACACTGTTCCTGGCATGGCAATGGTTACAACTGGAACATTGGCATCCAGTAGCGCGATCGGGCCGTGTTTCATCTCACCCGCCGGGTAGCCCTCGGCATGAATGTAGCTAATTTCCTTTAACTTCAAGGCTCCTTCCAATGCAATGGGGAAATTGATGCCCCGTCCCAGAAAGATGAAGTCTTGAGTTTCGGTAAAGTCGTGGGCCAGTTCTTCAATGTAACGTTCCTGGCTTTCCAGAACGGATTCAATTAGCGCGGGCAGTTGTCGCAAACCATTGATGATTTCACCTAAGCGGTAAGGAGCGATCGTCTGGCGACGGTGACCTAAATCAATCGCCAACGCATAAAATGCCATCAGTTGCGCCACGAATGTTTTTGTCGCCGCTACCCCGATCTCAATTCCAGCATGGGTATCAATGATATGAGGAACCAGATGTCCCAACGAACTTTCGGGACGATTAGTGATGCCCAAAAGTCGCGCTTCGAACTGAGTAGATTTCATGGATCGCCGTTGCTTTTCCATCTCCAATGCTGCCAGCGTATCGGCTGTTTCGCCGGATTGAGTCACCCCAATGGTGAGTGTGTGAGGGGTCAGGGGTGAAGGAGCGTAACGAAATTCAGAAGCGTACTGCACCTGGGTAGGAACTTCAGCCAGTTGCTCCAGCAAATACTTACCCACCAGCCCAGCGTGCCAGCTGGTGCCACAGGCCACAATTTGAATATGTTGCAAATCATTGTAGAACTCATCTGGCAAGTTGAAGCATACCGGAGAGTGCTGATGATCTGCATGGAGCCAATCGGAATCGAAATAGGATTCCAGACAGGCCCGCACCACTCCTGGCTGCTCGTAGATTTCCTTGAGCATGAAGTGTTTGAACCCCTGCTTTTCGACCATGACTGGGTTCCAGTTGAGTGTGCGAGGAGCCTTTTTGAGTCGTTGCCCATCAAAGCTATAAACCTCCACACCCAGGGGAGTCATGCGGGCCAGTTCACCATTCTCCAGGGGCAGCACCGCGCGGGTGTAGGGCACCAGGGCTGGGGTATCCGAAGCACAATAAAATTCGCCCTGACCAAAGCCAAGTACCAGAGGAGCCTGTTGTCGCGCCACAATCAGTTCATCGGGGTAGTCGGCAGAGATGACGGCGATCGCAAACGCTCCGTTTAGTTGATTGACAGCCTGACGAACGGCTTCCAGGAAGGGGGTGGGGTGTGGGGGAAAAGTTTGAGTTTTGAGTCCTGAGTTAGCCCCTGATCCGTGATCTCCAGCCCCTAGCCCCCAGTCCCTGGCCCCTTCCTCTTGGCTCCCGACTCCGGACTCCTGGCTTCTGATTGTCTGCAAACACTCGGCAATCAGGTGAGGAATGACTTCTGTATCGGTATCTGAGCGAAACTGGTGGCCTCTGACCTTGAGTTCCTCTCGCAGGTCTCGATAGTTTTCGATGATGCCATTCTGGACAACTGCAATCTGGCGGGCCGTATCCATGTGAGGATGGGCATTGTATTCTTCTGGCTTGCCGTGAGTTGCCCAGCGGGTGTGACCAATCCCAATTTGCGAGGGGTTAACTTCGCCTTCTAGCTTTTCTTGCAGGTTATGCAGCTTGCCCTTTGCGCGGACACAGTGAATCTCCCCTTCGAGGACAGTAGCGATTCCGGCAGAGTCGTAACCCCGGTATTCCAGCTTGCGCAGTCCTTCCAAAAGAATTTCGCTGGCGGTTCGGGTGCCGATATAGCCAACAATTCCACACATTTGCCCCAACTCCTACTCGCTACTTCGAACTTTTTAACCTTTGCGAAGGGCTGGTGTCCAGTTTAGGACGTGAGGGCGTTGCGGATTCAGAGATAAATTTAGATTTATTGAAACTTCGTGCCAATTCATCCTGCTATTCAGCAGCACGGATGTGAGAGGGCGTCTAACCTTCTCCCCTTTACCCCATCACTCATCCCTACCCTATCACTCATCTACCCACCCATCCGCCCTTCCCCATCCGCCGGTTTCATAGGAGAATCGATTTTAATTTAGAGATATGTCGCTTTTTATTGAATGACTCAATCCCGTTCTGCTGAATCCGAAACTTCGGTTCACGATTGCCCCGTCCTGGAAGCGCGGCGTTTGACTCGTCGTTTTGGTGGCTTGGTGGCGGTCAATCAGGTTTCTTTTGCGATCGCTCAGGGTGAAATCTTTGGGTTGATTGGTCCCAATGGGGCTGGCAAAACGACTTTATTTAACTTGTTGACGGGGTTAATTCAGCCCTCCGATGGGCAAATGTTGCACAATGGAGAAGATATTTCCCAGCTGCGTCCGTTTCAAATTGCTAGTCGAGGAATTGCCCGTACTTTTCAAAATATTCGGCTGTTTAGCCATCTCTCTGCAGTCGAGAATGTCATGATTGCCCAGCACGTCCACACCCACAGCGGCGTCCTGACTGGAGTGATGGGTCTGCCGCCTGCACCGCAGGAAGAAAAACAGATTCGCGAGAAGGCTATGGAGTTGTTGGAGCTTGTAGGGTTGGGCGATCGCGCCGATGAAATTGCCTGTAACTTCCCCTATGGCGACCAGCGACGCCTGGAAATTGCCCGCGCTCTGGCCCTTAAACCTCGTGTGCTGTTATTGGATGAACCGGCAGCTGGGATGAATCCAAATGAAAAGCGCCAGCTCAGCGAGTTTATTCGCAATCTTCGCCAGCAGTTTGATCTGACGGTGCTGTTAATTGAACACCATGTGCCGCTGGTAATGGGATTGTGCGATCGGATCGCCGTTCTAGATTTTGGACAGCTCATTGCCCTCGGCGATCCGGCAAAGGTCAGGAATGATCCAGCCGTGATTGAGGCCTATTTGGGAGCCGAGTAGACGAAGCTTTCAACGCCAGAGGCTTTGCGCCTGGTCTTCCAGTGATTGAGGCCTATTTGGGAGTCGAGTAGACGAAGGACTCCGGATTCCATCGATAATGGATCCATAGATCCTGTTAAGCCTCAATATCCATGAACACCAGTAATGTGATTTCGGAACCCAGAAGCGATCGCGCGTTCAATCACTCCCAGGAGCTACCCCTACCCTGCCGGAGCGCATCGGTTAGCCGCAAGACGGGCGAAACTGACGTACATGTGAGGATCAACATAGATGGCAGCGGGAACTGTACAGCCAAAACAGGCATTCCCTTCCTTGACCACATGCTGCACCAGATTGCTTCCCATGGGTTGATTGACCTGGATGTGCAGGCCACAGGAGATTACGAAATTGATGACCACCACACCAACGAAGACGTGGGAATTACACTGGGAATGGCATTAGGTAGAGCACTGGGCGATCGCAAAGGCATTGTCCGTTTTGGTCACTTCGTTGCCCCTTTAGATGAAGCCCTGATTCAGGTTGCCCTGGACTTCTCCGGTCGTCCCCATCTGAGCTATGGGCTAACCATCCCAACTGAGCGAGTCGGCACCTACGACACCCAACTGGTACGGGAATTTTTCGTGGCACTGGTCAACCACTCCCAGATGACCCTCCACATTCGCCAGCTGGATGGGATCAACTCCCACCACATCATTGAAGCCACCTTTAAGGCATTTGCGCGATCGCTGCGGATGGCGAGCGAAATCGATCTCCGACGAGCCCAATCCATTCCCAGCTCTAAGGGAGTACTGTAAAACGGCTCTTCTGAGAATTGGGTGATAAGGGTCGCTTATCATCAAACAAAATCAATATTCCAGGGATTTTGTTTGAGATGCAAAGAGTAGCGTAAGCTACTCTTTCACCGGCAAGCCGGAAGAGCCCTCCTCACTTCCCAAACTGGACAGAGTGTAAAGAAACCTTTACCCTATCAGAGGGGATGCCGAACAATTGCCGTCAACCCGGTCCCCAATTATAGCTATAGCCATCAGGCTTAGGACAGGATGCAGGGGTGGAACCCCTAGCTGGGGGCGAAGTCCCCACACATCCC
>JAIMBL010000100.1 GCA_023511615.1 Leptolyngbyaceae cyanobacterium HOT.MB2.61 | reverse complement strand
GACAAACACTAACCCTGAAAGGGTTCCAGTCTGTTCATCTGTAGCCCTACTTTGAAGAATTGGTATTACTGTTAAGCAGTCAGCATTAAACCAGGGGCGTTGCTGAAGAGAAGCCAGGAGTGGGGGGGTGGGGGTCGATTGATTCCCTCGCCCTTCCTCACTTTTCTCTACAGGGCCGGGCGGGCAATATTGGGCTGAAGCGGCGGTACTCTGCCAGGTATTGTTCTAAAACGGCGAACTGGGGTAAGTTCAGGCTGTAGTAAATCCAGCGACCATCCTGGCGGGCGCGGACGAGTTCGGCTTCTTTCAGCGTTTTTAGGTGGAAAGATAGCTTTGACTGGCTGACCTCAAGCTGTTCGCACAGGTCACACACACACAGTTCCTGCTCTCGCAGCAGGTCGAGAACTTTGAGCCGCAGTGGATCGGAGAGGGCATGGAAGCCTATTGCGATCGCTGGAGGAGTGTCAGCCTTAATCATTAACTTTCGTTGAGATAATGGTTCGATTCTAAGCCATACTGTTCTCGTAACGCATTGATTTGACCCTATACGAGACACCAGATACCCGCATGAATACACCCAGTCATGCCATCGTTAACCTCGCGCTACTGATTGATCAGCAGCCTGAAGCCATTCTACCGATCGCAATTGGGGCCGTACTCCCCGATGTACCGATGTTTGTCATGTATTTCTGGGCAAGGGGGATTCGTCGCCAATGTGAGCGGCAGATCTGGAGAGAAACCTACTGGACTCCATTCTGGCAAACCATTAACCATTCTTTCCACTCCATTCCTCTGGCGGCGATCGCCGCGATCTCAGCCCATTTTGCGGGCTGGCAGCTGGCTGAACTGCTGTTTCTCAGTGCGGTTTTGCACTCTCTGGGGGATTTACCCATCCACAACCACGATGCCCATCGCCACTTCCTGCCGTTCAGCCACTTTCGGTTCATCAGCCCACTGTCCTACTGGGACCCTCGCCATCATGGGCGGATTGTTAGTCTAGTCGAAAAGCTACTGGTGCTGGCCGCTACTCTTTACATTTTTCCAATGCTGGATTCCTGGCTTGCCAGGGGGCTACTGGTTACAGTGAACCTCGCTTACCTGAGTGGCTACTTTTACCGTGCGGTTTCCCAATCCTGCGTGGAGGCAAAGATTCAGAATGAGGCAGGATGATGACTAAGTAGCTGGGTGCAATGAAATTAAAGATGGTTTTGGGGGTGGAGGGTGTGAAACCCCCTGCCTGGGGGCAACGCCCCCACTCCCCTTTCTTCCAATTAATGATGTCTACCTACTTACTTTATGCATTCCAAAATAATGTGGGTATAGGGAATCCGCAGGCGATCATGGCGAATATCAACCATGATTGACGAAAATATCCTGGAGGCCAGTTTGACATATTCCTGATCCTGGCGAACGTAGCGTCCCCGATCTATTGAAATAATAAACCGGGCGATCGGGGATTGCCGCTTCGTATAGCAGGCATCGATAGAGACGAACCTTCCGCCAGGTTTTAATGCCTGGTGGGCTAATTGAAACAGTTGAGTGGCTTCTTCATCATCTAAATGGTGCAGAATTGCGATCGCTAACACCAAATCAAAACTCCCTTCCCGCCCCAGGGTTTGTAGGGATGTGGCATTTACCCGGTTGCAGTAGAAGGTGCCGCGATCGCCCAGCTTTGACTGTGCGAAAGCAATGTAGCGGGGATTTTCATCAAACCCAACGTAATCCACTGCTGGCATGTAATGCAAAATGTCGGCAGGGCCGCAACCAATATCTAAAATGCGGTGCCCTGGTTCTGGTCGGATGTAGTCGTGTACCAGACCTTCGTAAGCCGAAGGCCCAGCGATCGCATACTGAAGCGAACGGTATAGCGCTGGAATCGATAGAACACGAGTCAACCGTTGAACCAAGAAGGAACTACTCCTCAAACTTTTTTGGCAATTAAAAGCAGCGAACCACCTACCGGGAATGATACACCACTTTGAATCATTATCCGTTCCACACTGAGAATGGCTCCCAACACTCGTTGTAAGGTTGCTCCTATTTTGTACTCTGCCATTAAATCGAAATCATCCTGATTCGCCTGTTGCTTCAAGCGGGAGAGCAGCATCAGCGGCAGTAATAAGGAAACAAAAGAAGTCGTTCGCACCAACTTAAATCCAGCATGTTCAACTTTTTCTACCAATTCGCTCCGGTCATATCGTCGTTTATGAAAAGATAATTCGTCTACCAAACTCCATAGAAATCGATGCTGAGGGACTGTAATCATCAACCCACCACCCGGTTTCACGGCTTGAAATAATTGTTGCAAAACCAATTGGTCTTCTTCGATGTGTTCCAATACATCAAAAGCACCAATAACATCAAACTCCTGAAAGAACGGAATCTGGCGAGCATCCATTTGAAACAGATTGACGGTAGGCGATCGCTGCTGGGCAAACTGTAACCCACGACTAAAGATTTCACTGCCACAAAGCTTGATGTTGGGGCAGGCCGCATGAATTCCGCTCAACACAAACCCTGTACCGCAACCAACCTCCAGAAATGACTTTGCCCCTGGGAAATAGGTTTGCAATGCCCAAATAATGAGTTTATTACGCCCACGAAACCAGAAATGACCTGCTTCTAACTCAATTAATTGGTCAAAATACTCCTGAGTGAAACCATCATTCTCATCTGCTAAATCCGGAGCAAAGGACAGGTATCCTTCGCGTAATGGTGGATGATAGCGGCAGGCAGGACATTTCCACCTCTCATCATCAAATGCTTTTCGACACGCCAGGCAAAGCTTCATAAGCTACCCTATCCCCCCATCATCCTTAACCCCCTCTAGCCACGGGCTGCCACTGTTGTCCCCAGAACAATTAGCATTACCCCAATTAGCTTTGGTGGTGTCAACGGTTCCCTTAACAACACGCCGCTTAGGATCAGCACCATCATAAAATTCAAACTCATAAATGGATAAGCATGGCTGAGTTCAAACTTCGTCATCGCTGCCATCCAGGCTAAGGCAGCGAGAAACGCGGCTGCAAAACCAGAGAAAATTGCAGGGTCCAGCAGCAGGGACAAAAGAAACTGAAGTTTGCTGACTGGATCAACGGGGAGGGGGCCAAAATTTCGGATTCGCCATTTGAGAATTAACTGTCCGTAAACGGTAAACCCTACCGATGCGGCGATGTAGAGATAATCAAGGTATCTGGTCATGGGGACTCCATCACAGCCAAACCAAAGCCGGTCTTGCCGTAGCCATTACCGTTATAAAGCATATAGCGCTCACCCTGATGGTCAAAAACAAAGGGATACTCAATCATCTCAGAATCCCAGCCTGTTTCAGACACAGCAATCCCCGTTTCATGCAAACGTAATTCCCAGACTTCACCATCCTGACTGTAAGCATAGCCAATCCGATACTTTTCACCTGTTCCACTCCGGTAGGAGAACCACATATGATAGCCTTCGTTCCGGTTGCCAATCACAACTGGGCGGGAAAAGGCCTGCGCTAAACCCAGTTGGTAGGGCACTGCAAGACCATGACGCTGCCAGCAGTGTCCATCCACTGACGATGCATGATTGATCACATGTAGCATTTCGCCATTGCCAGCATCCCAGGTAACCGTCGAACCGTACCACATGCGGTAATGTCCGTTTTCTTCCTGGATGACCCAGGGGTAGGAAAGGCTCACACGGTCAATCCTATCGGTGGCCATGAATGGCTTGTCCCCATCGAGGCGCAGGGAAAAGTCTGGTTCCAGCACGAGCCGCCCAATGTCGCCGCGCCAGTGTCCCTCTGCCGGGCATTGCCAGCCCATAAAGAGGATGTAGCGCTGATCTGCAACCTGGTAACAGTTGCCAATACTGACCCCATGGGAGTAGAAGCTGTCTTCTGGACCATACTCAACCACTGGTTTGTCATGGATATAAACAACTTCGCGCTTCCCAAGATTTACATCAACAAACCCGACTGAGGAGCGATTTTGGCGATCGCGCCCACTAAAGAAAACCCGATACACGTCCCCCTCCAACCACACAGCCAGCGGATTGGCAGCATGGCTAACCAGCTTAGGGTGAATTGGTTCTGGACAATAAATTTGTCCCAGTTTTCTCCAGCGCATTCGTGAACCTTCTAGATACTCCTCAAGCGACTGCTTGGAATCCTGGCACGCTCAGTGGCATTGCCCACATAAACACCTTCTGCTTCGGCATCGGCAAGAATCAAGGCTCCAGCCCCAATGACGCATCGTTCTCCAACTTTAATATGATCGCGTAGCGTGGCATTGACTCCAATGAAGCAACATTCACCAATTTCGACTCCCCCTGAAATCACCACATGGGAGGAAATAAAACAGTGATCATGAATGATTGAATGATGTCCAATATGATTGCCACTCCATAACGTCACATTATTACCAATCGTGACAAATGGTTGAATCGTGTTGTCCTCAAAAATAAAACAATTCTCGCCGATCCGGCCCTGATTCAGCACTGTTGCATGGGGACTGATGAAACTTGCCATCCGATAACCCATTGCCTTTGCTGCCAGATACTTCTCTTTGCGGATGGCATTGAGTTTTGAATAACTGACTGCAATAAACATCTCATACTGATCTGGAGGATAGTCCCTGGCGATCGCTTCAAAAGGAACAAGGGGCAAATCACAGAAGGTAGAGTTGGTCAGATAGTCTGCATCGACGGTAAAGGCGACAACTTCATAGTCAGCGTCAGTGGTGAAGTAGTAATGGGCAAGCTGGGCAATATCACCCCCACCAAAAATCACCAGTGGCTTTTTCATACCGACTTCCTCACCAAGATCGTGAACTCATACAGATCATAATCATGCAGTAATGCTACGTTTCGCGAGTAGCGACGCTTGCAAAAGTCAAATAAAAAACAGGGGTCGGCATAGTACAGGTTATCCCGCATTTTGTCCACATCCGAGTATGATGTCAGACAGTTGAAGGCAAAGCCCTTACGACTGAAGCGATTTAACACTTCAAGTGTAGTCTCCAAATACTCTTTCCATTCGGAATCGTGATAGCCCAATTTGACATTAAAAATGCCACTTGCCACACTGTAATCTGCTGGCTCTGGTGGTTCCGCAGCCACCATAAAATGCGCATGGGCATGGTTGGCATAGCGCCGCTGAGCAGCACGTATCATTTCCTGGGAAATGTCACAGCCAACATAACTGAAACCCTGAAACCGCGAAGTAAGAAATTCAAAAAGTGCTCCATAACCACACCCAAAGTCATTGAGCGAAAAATGGGTTGATTGCTGGATAATTTTGCTCAGTTGCTCAAAACGCAGCATCTGACTTGCTTCGCTGTTCCAATCCACCCCCTGCGGCGTCTCACCGTGCTCAACTAACCTGGAGGAGTAGTAAGCAGCCACATCAGTTAGAATGCTGTTTTTCTTATCTGCCATAAACCTGCCGCACGATCGTATAAGGACGCTGTTTGGTTTCAGAGAAAATCTTAGAGAGGTAGATTCCAACAACACCAATAAAGGAAATGATCAAACCACCCAGCAACCAGATCGATGCCATTACCGAAGTCCAACCACTAATGGGTTTGGTGAAAAATAACCAGTAAATTATCAGAAGAATGATATAAATTCCCGCCAGTAACGAGATGAGCACACCCAGATAGAAAATCGCAATCAGAGGTGCATTGCTAAAAGAAGCCACTGCATTTACCAGCAGCGACATTTTACGACTAAATGTATAGGTGGTTTCACTACTACAAAGCTTTCTGACCATCTGTGGCTTTTGCAAGAAGCCAGTGATATGCCAAAGCCCTGCCATGAAGACTTCCCGCTCTCGGTGACGCAGTAATGCTCTGACATAACGACGCGACATCAGCCTGGCAGTGACAATGTTTTCTGGCAATTCTAACCCGGTGAGAGCATTAAACAGGCGATAAAACCATTGCCCACTCCAGCGTTCAAAGGTACTCCCCTTCCGTCGTTCTTGTACGCCATAAACCACATCACAGTTTTCGGTGATGAATTGCTGGTAAAAACTCAACAGCCATTCCGGCTCTTCTTCCAAGTCACTGTCAATTAGAAAAATGAGATCGCCTTTTGCATAGGCCAGGCCAGTCATCATGGCTTTGTGATGGCCGAAATTGCGTGAGAGGTCGATTAAAACGATGTGGGAGTCGCGCTCAGTGGCCGCGATCGCAATATCCAGACTCTTATCAGGCGAACCATCGTTTACCAGCAGAATTTCATAGTCCTCACCAGCTAATTCCCGTGCGGCCTTACCCGCCCGCCCGCAGAACTCATCAATGTAGGGAGCAGACTTGTAGAGAGTTGAGACGATAGAAAGCTTCATGACTCTATATGTTTCATATACCTGGGTGCGTTCCTACCGCAGTTAAACAGGAGATCGAGAATAGTCACCTCATGGATAAACTCACCCCATAGTTGAGGATACTCTGGGTAACCAGAATAATCGAACCAGGTCAGTTTGATCCCCCGCTCCCTGAACAGGTCTTCTTCGATATAGCCCCGGGCAGAGGGACCAGAGATATACTCACAGGCTCCGGTTTGGGCACAAAGCTCGACTAAACGTTCCGTTTTTCCATCTACCAGGGTGTAATCCCAGGAGTTGCTGATTTTGGTTGCAATGCCGAGGCAGGCGCATACGGCTTCGACCAATGTTCGATTCAGTTGACTGAGATGGGTGTACTGTTTCTGGAAATAGAGGGGCTCCAACCAGGCAGCAATTTCATCAAAATGGGGGGCCCGTCGATAATTTCGCATTAGTGCCTTCCAGTGCGTTTCTGCCCAATCAAAGTCGTCAATTTCCGTATCGCGAATGCGCTGGAAGTATTTTGACTTTACCTTGACTGGCACAGTCAGCCATTGAACACCATGAGGTGTCTTAATCTGATTACGGTTGCGCCAATCCCGCCGGGTATATTGGACATCATCGTAGAGGATAAACTCATCGACGGCAGCGATCATGTCAAAATAGCCCTTCCACGGAATATAGTTGGATTGAACGATCGCAACCTTCTTCATACTCCTACACCTTCGAGAAACTGCTTAGATGAATGGTACCGAAATAAGGGTTTGTAAATCTTCAAAACTTTAAAGTTTATCGAGTGGACAGTGCCCACCAGCCCTAATTCACTGCCATTCCAACCAACAGACGCGTATTAGCAACTTCTTAAACTACCGGGGCATTTATGGATCAAGTATTAATGGAATCGACCTTAATAAAGGTCATTTTTAGTGATAGCTCTCCCTGTTTCATCTGATGAGCGGAGATGAACTGGGCACTAAAACCAAGCTGTTTCAAAGATTGCTCTGCCGATTCCAGTACCTCGTTTTTTTGCGACATAATGACCACATTAGGATTTTGCTGGAGTACCGTTTTAATCTGCTTTATCTCTTCTGGAGTGGGATCAGGCTTGAGCGCAGTACTGGGAAAGTTCTCAGTTTGAGGTATCCACCGCAGAGCAGAACAGGCGATCGAGCGATATACCAGCAGTTCATCAATGTCATACCAGAGTAACAGTTGGGCTTTTGGGTCTACCGCTGCAAGATATTGTTGAGTATGAACCGTTAATGAGAAAGCATCTTTGCGTTGCGATCGATTAACTGGATTCGTAATCAGAAAGATCGGCCCTGGTGCTGGGAAGCTAACCCCGACTAGATGGTTCAGAATCAGGCCTGGAGAGGTATTCATTAATACAGAGGTCATGTTGATTACACCAAAAGATAGGAGTAGAGTGACCAGCGCCGAACTCAGAATTTCCTTGGTGTGAGGATGAATCAGAACTGAGGCAACGTATAGAATCAACCACAATGCACCTAAAAAAAGAGCAGTAGAAATTGCCTGATTGTAAAGAGCCGGAGGCTCAGTGGGAAAGTGATACAGGATCAATGCCCATAAAATGATACTTGCAATGATGAGTGAAAATTGGTAAAGCGTAAGGCGACCAAGGACAGTTTCCATCTGAGCGAGTTGAGCACCTATGGCAATAAAAGTCGATGGAATGAGATAACTGGCGTAGTGATGAAATTGAAATATGGGTTTGCTTCTTAACTCCAGGCCCACAAATATTAAGACACTGACTAAAAAGCAAATCTGTAGACCCAGGTTGAGTGGTCGAATACTGGGTATTCTTTTGAATTGGCTCAGTATGAATAGCGCCGTACCGCTGATTAAGGTGATCAATGGAAATACCACCCAGAAGGCATTGGGCAACCAATGCTCCCAGGCAATTTTCCAGGGGTTTGTGATCGGAAGAAAGTAAAGAGCCGCATTGACTGAGGGGAGAAAGAAGAGAAACTTTCCATTAAGCAAAATGCTAATGATCGCAAGCACCAATGTGGCAAGGAGTATTCCTGCAATGCACAACAGGCTACTACCAATAATGGAGTTCTTACGGTACCTGAAATTGACGAACAAGTAATAAAGAACCAGGGGTGGAGCCAGCGCAATCCAGAACAGGTTGCAGTGAATGGCTAGCCCATAAGACACTCCGCTCAGCAGCATAAAAATCTTCCAGCGGGGTTCTTGAGCAGCGAGGATCAGTAGATAAAGTGCTGCACAGTAGTAGGCAATGCCAAATCCATCCACATAGTTGGAACCGATCGCCGTCAAAAACCACCCATAGCTACCCATCATGACCGCAGCCAGGAGAGCACTTCTGCTGCCGACTGTCCGCTTTAAGAGTAAATAGACTGAAACAACAGCCAGGTAGTAAAAACTAATATGCAAAACATATTGAGCAATTAAAGGGGGCAAGAACTTAAACGCCAGATAGCCAGGCACAATCTGGGCCAATCGCGTACCGAAGTAGTAGGTGTGACCCGGTAAAAACTGCTCAGGCCGCAGAAAAAAACCAAGATAAAACCATGGATCAGTCTGCCCATGCAAATCAAACAGCCAGATATCATTGTTTAATGCCAGTAGCCAGGGTAGAAGTAAAAGTAGCAGCAGGTTCTTATCTACAGTCGCTAAGGCAGCAGCAATTCGCTTGTACATGTCTTCTGGCTTTTTGAGAGGGGACGTTAATTTCCAATTTCGCTCAATGTTTAGGGTGATTATAAAGCTCTGGAGATCATTTGCAAAGTGTAAAGCTCAAAATATGCAAAGCAGAAAAACCAAAATACCCACACAGGATAAGCAAAGCAATGCATGCCCTTCCTGGGAGCTCTGCCCCTTGCTTCCCAACCTAACCCCCAACCGTCATTCACCGTCCCTCTCTGACACGGCCAGAGAAGCTCAAACCATCTGCCTGGATGCCAGCTTATCCTTTAAGTCAGCAGGGGCCACTGCACCATATTCAGTAATAATGGCTGTGATTAAATTCGCTGGCGTAACGTCAAAAGCAGGATTGTAAAATTCAGCACCGGTTGGGCAGAGTATTGTTTCGCCTATCTGATAGATTTCGCTAGGGTGGCGCTCTTCGATCGGGATCTGGCTGCCATCTGAAATGGCAAAGTCAATAGTCGATAACGGAGCCGCCACAAAGAAGGGAATGCTGTGGGCTTTAGCGATCAGCGCAACGCTGTAGGTGCCAATTTTATTGGCGGTGTCTCCATTAGCAGCGATGCGATCGGCTCCAACGACCACCACATCGATCATGCCTCGCTGCATACAGTGGGCTGCCATGTTGTCGGTAATGACCGTGACCGGAATACCTTCCTGAACACATTCCCAGGCTGTCAATTTAGCCCCCTGCAAGCGAGGGCGGGTTTCATCGGCGTAAACCCGCTCCAGGCGATCGCTTGCCCAGGCAGAACGAACCACCCCCAGAGCGGTTCCATAGCCAGCGGTTGCCAGGGCTCCGGCATTACAGTGGGTCAGGATTCGCAGTCTTTGAGGGCTGGAGGGAAGAACCTGAAGTCCATAGTCTCCAATTTGTTGACAGGTTCGCAGGTCTTCGGCATTAATTTTCTGGGCGGTTTCCAGAAGAATTTGTTTCAGATAATCAACAGGTCCCAGCGTTTGATGGGCGGTTTTCAGCATGCGGTCGATCGCCCAGAACAAATTCACCGCCGTCGGGCGGGTTGCCCGTAACCGCTGGGCCACCTGCTCTAACTGGGTCAGAAACTTGGTGCGATCGTCGGTCTTAATCTCCCTTGCTCCCAGATACATGCCATAGGCCGCTGCCACCCCAATGGCCGGAGCTCCGCGCACAATCATCGTTTCAATAGCCCAGGCCATGTCTTCGTAGCGGTGAATATCCACCATTGCGTACTCCTTGGGCAGACGGGTCTGGTCAATCAATAAGACCCGCCCGTTTAAGGCTTCACTGGGCGACTCGCTCTGCCAGATGACTGGATAAACGTGATTCGTTGAAGACATGGGAAATTTCGATTTTTAGATACAAAGGTGGGCAGTGCCCACCCCAGGAAACTAAACATCTGCAATACCTGAACTGTAGGGTGAGCGATGCCCACCCTACCAGACTAAACGCTAACAACAGAGGGCTGTTTGCTAAACAGGGTCAAAATTCGTTCCGCCATTTGGGATGGCATTAGCCCCAGTTCTGCTTTTGACTCATCAGGAGTAGCATGGTCAACTAGCTGATCAGGGATACCAATGCGGGTCACAGGAACCGTAACCTCAGCATCCAGCAAGGCCTCGGCGATCGCTGAACCAAAACCACCAGGGAGACAACCCTCCTCCATCGTCACCACACGGCCAATTTTCTCCGCCAGAGGCAGAATCAGTTCCGTATCCAGGGGCTTTGCAAAGCGGGCATTGATCACCGTTGCTTCAATACTGTGTTCATGGAGAATTTCTGCCGTTTGCATGGCTGGGTAGACCATTGAGCCATAGGCCACCAGTAGCAGGTCATCGCCATTACGCAAAATTTCGCCTTTGCCAATGGGGAGAGGCTCCCAACCTTCCTCCATCAGGGGCGCACCATAGCCATTGCCTCTAGGATAGCGGAGGGCGATCGGCCCATTATGCTCAATCCCAGTCACAATCATGCGCTGAAGCTCGGCTTCATCCTTTGGAGCCATCAGGACTATGTTAGGGATGCAGCGCAGGTAGGCAATGTCATACATTCCCTGGTGAGTTGGACCATCGGCCCCCACAATACCTGCCCGATCCATACAGAAAAACACCGGCAGATTTTGGATACAGACATCGTGAATGACCTGGTCATAGGCCCGTTGCAGGAAGGTGGAGTAAATGGTGGCTACCGGACGCATTCCTTCACAGGCCAGACCGGCTGCCAGAGTCACCGCGTGCTGTTCAGCAATGCCTACATCAATGTACTGCCGGGGTACCCGCTTTTGCAGAATGTCCAGTCCAGTTCCTGTTGCCATAGCAGCGGTAATCCCCACAATGCGAGGATCGTTTTCTGCCAGCTTGGTCAGGGTTTCGCCAAATACTTTGGAATAGCTGGGTGGCTTGGGTTTACTGGAAGGAAGAGCTTTCCCCGTTGCCAGGTTAAAGGGATTCTGAGCATGGTAGCCAACCTGGTCTTTCTCGGCGACTTCGTAACCCTTCCCTTTAACAGTTGCCACATGAACCAGAACAGGGCCGGGAGTTTTGTGCGCCTGCTGAAAGGTGGCAATCAGTTCTTCCAGGTTGTGTCCGTCGATGGGACCAATATAAGTAAAGCCCAATTCTTCAAAGACAGCCCCAACTTTGGGAACAGCCAGCCGCTTCATGCCTTCCTTGACTCGGCCCAGTTCAGGCGCAAGGGAGTCACCCACAAAGGGCAGGTGCTTAAACTGCTCTTCTAAATTATCGCTAATGAACTGGACGGGTGGACTGAGGCGGAGTTTATTGAGGTAGCGGGGAATGGCTCCCACGTTGGGAGAAATCGACATTTCGTTGTCATTGAGAACAACGAGCAGGTTCGTCTTAGGCAAGTGTCCTGCGTGGTTAATGGCTTCCAGGGCCATCCCCCCCGTCAATGCTCCATCGCCGATGATGGCAGCGACCTTAAATTTTTCACCTTGCAGATCGCGGGCTAACGCCATACCCAGTGCAGCAGAGATGCTTGTGGAAGCATGACCAGCACCAAAGTGATCAAATTTACTTTCGCAACGCTTCAGGTAGCCAGCAATCCCATCTTTCTGGCGCAGGGTGTGGAAACGGGAATACCGCCCGGTGATGAGTTTGTGGGGGTATGCCTGATGCCCAACGTCCCAAACCACTTTGTCGCGATCCAGGTCCAGGGTTTGGTACAGGGCAAGGGTCAATTCGACGACTCCCAGACCGGGACCTAGGTGCCCGCCTGTGGCAGCGACGGTTTGCAGGTGTTTCTCGCGAATCTGACGGGCAATCTGCTGGAGCTGATAAACAGACAATCCATGCAACTGGTTAGGGTGGGTAATTTCGCTCAGATGCATACCGGGGTATCCTCTGGTTTTTTATGAACGAATTCATATACGTTTAACACTGTAGTCGATTCCGGTGTCCGAATTCGGCGATACAGAAAGCAAATTTTGTCACGTTCGATGTTTGAAGCAATCCTCGCCTAGATTGTGATAAGGACTTTCCCTTCGGCAAAGATTTTCATAATTCCCCCCTTTTACTGGAGATCTAAATATGCATGCGTCTGTTTGGGCTCCGTCGGAGAAAGCGTGTATCATGCAGATCAATCTGTTTCACCTTTCTAGACTTGTGAGCATTCAACATTCTCAACATCAGTCTCTGCAACCTTCTTTAACCACTGCCAGAAGGTTGATTCACTGTTTGGCTGGAATTGGGGTTACTACTGGGCTGATCGCTGTGGTTGTACCTGTGCCGGGGGCGATCGCTTTCCCCTCCCCTCTGCCCCAGGTCAATGACTATAAACCAACCAAGAGAGATTTTGACCAATGCACATCCCGCTTATTGGAGTTGAATATCTCTGTTGAAGAGGCGACCTGGGCTTGCTCTCGTGCTCTGGTGCCGAGTGATCTGAGTTGGTGTGTGAGGGAAGTAGCCAGAAACACAGGCATTCCTGCTACCGATGCCCTTTCTGCCTGCCGTCAGGTACGCCGCCCCAGGGAAATGGCTTCCTGCGTGGTGGACATCAATCGCAATCTGAAGGAGGCTACGGCATCAGAAGTGTTGGATCATTGCCGTCGCAGTTTGTTTCCTGATCGCTTTGCCGATTGTGTTGTGGGTACCACTCGCGCTGCCAAGCACCCTGCGACCCAGGCCATGAATACCTGTATCGATGGTGGCTACTTCCCACGGGAAGTCGATCCCACCTTCATCAGCTACCCCCTGGTGGAGCAACCTGATCCTGCCCCTATTCCATCCTACGAACCTGTCCCCGCTCCTGCCCCGGTTACTCCTGCTCCCACGACTCCTATCCCTCCGGCTGAAGTGCTGCCACAGAAGTATTGAGCACCACTATTGAGCACCATCGATATCGCTCTATCCCTCCTCCCCTCTGCCAGAGGTTCGGCCGAGTCATGCCACCCCTATTCGTTCATATTGCGGTAGGTTGCCACAGCGGAAGGGGAGATCCGGTTCAGGTAGCGGAAGATCCAGTACTTGAAGATTGTGTCCAGAATCACCGGAAAGGTCGCAATAAACAGAAAGATAAAATCTCGATTGGGTGGCAGGCCAAAGTGTTTCGCCACCCCTTCCAGCAAAACCTCCCAGCCGTGAGGTGAGTGAAAGCCCACAAACATGTCGGTAAACAGAATGATAATGAACGCCTTGGCGCTATCGCTCAGGCCGTAGACCGTTTCATCCAAAAAGGATTTGAGTACCCCCACTTCTTGCTGATTAACCAGTATCACGATCGCGAAGGCTACGAGGGAGAAGGCATCGGAGAATACGTTGGCGATCGCATCTGACCCCTGTCGATAATTTTGCTGAGCCAGTTCAACCGCCCGCCTTCTGACAAGACACTCCCGCACTTGTTCGGCTGAAAGCGGAATAGTTGGTCTGGGAGAGGTCGTCCCTTCTGGTGCCTCTTCAAGTTCGGCTTGGCAGGCTATTTCCTGCTCTTCGGTCAATTGGGGCGGTCTGCCAATCATGCTGTCAAACCGCAGACGCTCTTCATAGACGCGGAGAGCATTGAGGGCGTCTTCCTCAAGTTCGTAGTTTAAGAAGACTTGAGCCTGTTCGGGGCGCCTCACATTTTCAACAATTGGGCTAACAATAAAAATTTTGGTTAATTGCTGAGTTAGAAGCGGAATAACAATCAACAACAAAAGGAAGCGAATGGAGATCAAAGTTTTTGCTTTTGTTGTTCGAAAACTTTGAACCACTTGCTGCTCTGAGTTGGGATCTAAATCCCGTTTAATGCGATTCAAAGTTCCCAAAATCGATCGCGGCAAAACTCCTGTTTTATCGAGAATAGAATCATCTTCAGAAACCATCTCTGGTGAATAAGCAGGTTTCTTTCCCTGTGTTTCTGCCAGCAAATCATTTTGCGATAGAGAATTGGTCCTATTTGCTTGAGCAATGGGAACCAGAGACAGGGAAATCGATTCTTTTGGCTTGTAGCGATCAATCATGTAATCAATAAACTTCAGCTTTTCCAGGATAATCTCAGCCCTCTCCCTGTCCCGGTTAGTCATACCAGGACGGGCACTAGCAGAAGGATCAGTTGTGCTAAGAAAAGAGCGGCTTGCCTTAAATTCTGATAGGCGAATTTTCGCAATTTTCAGATACTTCTTTAGTTCAGATTGGAAATAGGCAAAGGTATTATCACTATATTTTTTTGCGGTATTTGAAATAGGACCGCCATCGAAGTGTTCATCTTCAATTGCTTTAATCATTAAAGCCGCATCATATGCCTGATCGAGTGCCCTTTCTGGCGTTCTTTCATACCACTGTCGGGCATTCTGTAGCCGCCGATTAATTCTGGTCCAAAATGAAGTCATAGCAGCAAGCTCGATAGGTCTTCAGGTGTTAGAACGGGCAGCCCCAACACTTGAAAATAAAGTGTACTCTAGAACCTTAAGGCACGTGGTAATCCTAACAAAGTCCTCAGAGAACAAATCAGTGAACGGTGAGTCAGTCTGGATCACAGGACCAACCCGAAGTGGCAAAACCAGCCGATTAGTTGAGCTGTTTCAAGAATGGATGGATGGCCGCAGGCAACAGGGAGGTGGCCGCCAGGTCGAGAGAGGCCAGCAGCCAGCAGTTAGCGGCCAGCAGCCAGGGGTCAAACTTTCCAATCCAGGTGTCCTTGTCCTGGCGGCTATTGGTGACAATCGCATGGACCTGGTCGATCGCCTCACCGTTGCCACCCAGAGCCGTTATCCGTTTCACTCTACAACGCCACTTGGGTTCTTTCAGGATGAGGTTCTGCTGTTCTGGCCCCTGTTGATTCAACAGCTTGATCTGAAGGCCCAGTTTCCCCTGCGACTGACGCCAGAAAATGAACAGGAACTGGCCAGCCAGCTCTGGCAACCAGAGCTAGACCGGGTACTGGCGCAGCAGTCCAGTTTAGCCGCTGCCCGCTTGGTGCGGCGATCGCTCGACTTGCTGCAACTCGCCTCCCTTGCTGGAGTTCCTATTTCAGATATCCCTTACATCCTGGAGCAGGGACTGGGAGGACAGGTAGATGAATTACCCTTGCCCCCTGGCGAAATTGGGGAATTGCTACAACGCTGGCAAAACTGGTGCCTGGAGCGGGGGCTGTTGACCTATGGCATTCTGGCAGGGCTTTACTGGCAATACCTGTTGCCCAACCCCATCTACCAGAACCATCTGGCGCAGCGCTACCAGTGGGTAATGGCCGATGATGTGGATGAATATCCGGCGATCGCCCGCTCTCTGTTTGAAGCACTGCTGGATGGAGGTGCAACAGGTGCTTTTACCTTTAACCCCGATGGAGCCGTCCGCCTGGGATTGGGAGCCGACCCCAACTATCTGGCAGAGCTGGCAAACCGCTGCCGGGTCGAAGAATTAACCGAGAGCCCTGTTCCATCCCTGGGCAAGGAATTCGGGGCTTCAGTCGTTGAACTGGTAATGAACCCCGTTTTCTTTGCCAGCCTGCCGGAGTCCGTTCAAACGATACAAACTACCTCACGGGCCCAGCTTTTGCAGCAGATTGCAGAAGTCATTATTGAAGCCGTTCAGGCGGGAAGGGTGGAACCGAGGGAGATTGCCATCATTGGTCCCGGTCTGGATGCGATCGCCCGCTACAGCCTGACCGAAAACCTCACTCAACACCAGATCTTCGTCGAGTCCCTGAACGACCAGCGCCCCCTTACCAGCTCTCCCATTATCCGTGCTCTCCTCACCCTCCTTACCCTCGTCTACCCCGGCCTGGGGCGATTGGTAGACAGAGATTCCATTGCAGAAATGCTTGTAGTACTATCCAGGTATCGCGGCCAGAGGACAGGAAGTGGAGCAGACACGGCAGAAGAAAATTCAAAATCCAGCATTCAAAATTCACACCAATCCCTGATCGACCCTGTTCGTGCAGGACTATTGGCTGATTACTGCTTTGCCCCCCACCCGGAGCATCCTCGCCTGCTGCCCGCAAACACCTTCCCCCGATGGGACCGCCTCGGCTATCAGGTCACTGCTGCCTACGAAGATATCGTGCAATGGATTACCACTCAACAGGCTCAGCTGGAACAACGCCTGATTCCCAACGCCGTTTCGCTGCTTGATCGAGCCATTCAGTTCTTTCTGCTGGGCGGTGGTACCCTCCCATTTGACCAACTTTCCGCCCTCCGGCAATTGATTGAAACAGCCCAGCACTACTGGGAAGTAAATGGCAGGCTCAGAAGTCGGGAACGTTACGAATCACCCGCTTATATGACTGTCAGCCGCTTTATCCAACTACTGAACAGTGGCACGGTGACTGCAAACCCTTACCCGGTGCGCCCGATGGGACCCGCCAGCAACGCAGTGACACTGGCAACAGTGTTTCAGTACCGCTCGAACCGTCGGGCCCATCGCTGGCAGTTCTGGCTGGATGTTGGTTCCCCCCGCTGGCTGAGTGGCATTGATGCCCTGTTTGGGGCTCCACTGTTCCTGCGCGAATGGTCAGGGCGGGTCTGGACGGCTGCCGATGCCATGAAGTCCAATGAACGCCGCCTGCGCCGGATTTTGCTGGACCTGTTGGGGCGAACGGGAGAGCGGGTTTACCTCTGCCACAGCGACCTGGCAACCAATGGGCAGGAGCAAACGGGGGTCTTGCTGTCGCTGGTGAATGTGGCAGTACCTTATCACTAAAGAGAATGCGGTGGGCAGAATAGCCGTATATCAAAAGAACTGGTCTTTGTGAGAAATCTTGAATATTTTGTG